>JACRFM010000032.1 GCA_016234305.1 Candidatus Kerfeldbacteria bacterium | reverse complement strand
TCTAAAGAACATTTTTGTTTTTGCATATTAAGTTGTATTTTGGTTTTTAAAGCGACCTTTTATGCTATTATTATCTCATAAAATCCAACTTTAGTGAATTAACTGGCTTTTGGCTGTTTTAGGCCAAGGGCGTAAGTCCTATTAAGGTTAAAAACGAATATATTATACTTTATTTTAGTTAAATTATTAAGTTATAGTGTTGCACAGGGGCACCCTCTGCAGGCTTGCAGAGGGTGCCCCTCACGCTTCTCTTATTCTCTTATTTATCCGCCTTCGCAGAAGACCTCGGGCGTAAGTCCGAGGATGAATGCGGAGGTAGGACCCTCCGAAGCTCGAAGAGCGAAGGAGGGTGCTTCGGCGGATTTCGCCGAAGAAATGAAGGATACCTCGGGCGTAAGCCCGTGGAGGCTTCATTATTGCCGGTCGGCCATAGCTTGGCGACGAGCCTGAAGTTCGTTTAAAATACGTTTCCGTAGCCGAATGCTGAGTGGCGTGATTTCAACCAGTTCATCATCGCCAATGTATTCCAAGGCATCTTCCAAATCCATTTCCTTGGGTTTGGCAAAGTGTTCACTTCCGCCTTCGCCCTTGGAACGCATATTGGATAATTGTTTGCTTTTGCAAACATTAACCCTTAGGTCATTGCCGCGGGAATGTTGGCCGACTATTTGGCCTTCATAAACCTTGACGCCAGGTCCTAAAAATAGTTCACCGCGGTCTTGCACGTTTAAGAGGCCATATAAATTAGTGGTGCCGCTTTCATAAGCCACCAGTGAACCCTGTTCGCGCTCCGGCCAATTGCTCGGGTCAGGCTGGTAATCGTAAAACAGGCTGTTCATAATGCCTAAACCGCGGGTATCGGTGATAAATTCATTGCGGTAACCGAGCAGACCCTTGGTGGGTACGATAAATTCAAGCACGGCGTGATGATTTTCAACTTTCATCTCTTTGAGTTCACCGCGGCGGATACCCAATTTTTGAATAACTATGCCGGCGTGTTCCTCAGGTACTTCAATGAACAATTGCTCATACGGTGTTAGGGTTACGCCGTCAACTAGACGGTTAATGACTTGCGGCCGGGAAGCCTGCATTTCATAGCCTTCGCGACGCAGGCGTTCCAGCAAAATCGCCAAGTGCAATTCGCCACGGCCGGAAACTGTCCAGGCGCCGGGTTGAACTTCTTCCACGCGCAAAGCCACGTCGGTTTCCAGTTCTTTAAATAGACGTTCTTTGACTTGGCGTGAAGTGGTAAATTGACCTTCTTGGCCGGCGAACGGTGAATCATTAATATTGATGGTTAATTTAACAGTCGGTTCTTCAACCAAGAGCAAAGGTAAGGCTTGGGGCTGTTCCGGGTCAGCGATAGTTTCACCAATGGTAATATCAGGAATACCGGCAATGGCTACAATGTCGCCGGCTACCGCTGACTCGGTTTCAATTCGTTCCAAACCTTCAAAAGTCATAAGCGAAAGCAGGCGATAATTTTTTATTTCACCTTGGCGGTTAATATGCGCAATGGTCTGACCAGCCTTAACTGTGCCTTGAAAAATACGCCCCGTCGCTATCCGGCCTTTAAAAGTATCGGCGCTCAAAGTAGTTATCAAAATTTGCAAAGGTGCGTCAGCGTTACTGGCGGGCGCCGGAATCTTTTCCACGATCGTGGAGAAGATAGGCGTGATGTCATGCATTTTAGTTAAGTCAGGCTCGGCACCGGCCAAACCTTGTTTGGCTGAAGCGTAAATAACCGGAAAATCCAAAGCTTCGTCGCTGGCTCCCAGTTCCACAAACAAATCAAAAGTTTTATTTAAGGCGTAGTCAACGCGGGCGTCGGCTCGGTCGATTTTATTAATCACCACAATGATTTTGAGTTTCATTTCCAGAGCGCGCCTGAGCACAAATCTGGTTTGCGGCATAGGGCCTTCTTTGGCATCAACCAGCAGCAAACAACCATTGGCTAAAGTTAGTACCCGTTCCACCTCGCCGCCAAAGTCGGCATGGCCGGGCGTATCAATAATATTAATTTTAATATCGTGCCATTTGATGGAGGCGTTTTTGGAAAAAATGGTAATGCCGCGTTCCTTTTCCAATTCATTGCTGTCCATTATCAAATCAGCCTGTTGCAGGTCTTTGTTGAGCTTGGTCAGGCTTTGCCTAAGCAGCGCGTCGACCAGGGTAGTTTTACCATGGTCAACGTGGGCAATAATGGCGACATTTCTAATATCCATATTTATTAACAAGATTTAGTTTTCTTATGGCTCGGGTCTTTCTAAGTAATAAACCAGCAGTCGCGATATTTTAGTGGAATTTTATCTTATACTTAGTTCCGTTTTGGTGTGTGGGTTTCCGTAGCCATCTATCCTCCTTCGTTCTCCTTCGGAGGACTGCGGAGGATTATTCCCGCATCTATTTTCCGGGCTAGTCCGGATTGGGTGTGAAGGAGAATAAAAAACCCCCGCACTTTCGGGGTATTAAATAAATTAATACGTTATGATAATAAAGGTTTTTTAATAATTTGTCAATGAATTTAGTTAATTATCAAACCAAAAACAAAAACCCCGTCCCAATGTATATCGGGACGGGGTAATTTGTAAAAGCAGGATTACCAGCGGGAATTGCCGCCACGGTTACCTCCGCCAAAACCGCCACGACCAGCGCCACCGCGGTTAAAACCGCCAGTGCGAGGAGGACGATCGGCCAAAGGACGAGCTTCGGTCACTACGATAGTGCGACCCTCAAACTCTTTGCCGTTGAACATTTCCATGGCCTTAGTAGCTTCGTCATCATTGGACATTTCCACGAAACCGAAACCGCGGGAGCGGCCGGAAGCGCGATCAATCACAATGGTAGCCGTATCTACTGCGCCAGCTTGGGAAAAGTAAGCTTTTAAAGATTCATCAGTGGTGCCATAAGACAAACCACCTACATATAACTTTTTCGCCATAATATTTCTATATTACCTTAGGGATAATTGTGTAAGGCGACCTTTTTCGCTGACTTTTCATGCCTGGCGCTATTATTAGCGTCATTCACCTTGCACGTTAACCGTTTGGGGTTAGATGGAAATTGGCGAAGTTCACTTACAACTGAAGCTAACACTACACCGTAAGCCTTTATTTGTCAAGGGAGGGGGGTGGTGGCAGTTGCCTAGAGGCAGGTCTTAATTTGTTGGTCGCGGATACAGCCAGATAAGCGCGCTGGTAAAAACAAATCCCAAAATTCCTTCCACCACGGTTTGTGCGGCTTTATCCGGCGCGCCCAAGGCAGTAAAGTCAACTTTATAAATAATAAGAACACTAAACAAGCTGGCGGTAAAAGAAGCGATGATTATTACTTTTAAAACATCAATATTTTTAACCGGATCGCGCGCCACGATTAACAATAAACCAGTTAAGATAATAGCCGCCAGCGCGATAACCGAGTCATGGTAAGGAGTGTATAGCCGGCCGTCATAAAACGGCCAAATAGTTAAACCCCACCAGTGCGCTATGGCGCCGATTAAATAATACAGCGCCCCTAAAGCTAAAACGATTTGTAGTAATTTAGGTTTGTTCATGAGATGAATTAAGTGTTTGTCATTCCCGACTTGATCGGGAATCTAGAAAATTTGTAAACGAATGAGATTCTGGATTCCCGTTGGAATTTATCCCACACTTGATGCGGGACGGTAATGACAATGGTATATAAGTTTTAAGACGAAGGTTTAAATAGTATATCGGTTAAAGTTTATCATACATTTGTGATTATAAAAAATCCCGCTTATATTACAGCGGGATTTTGTGGCCATGGGCCACATAAGAAAATTATTTTAGATAGTTATTTAACCGGCGCCAAAATGCCGGGTTTTTGTTGTAATCAATAGTGCCGTGCATAAAGTACGGCGAGCCATCGCTGAATTCTAATTTGTCAGCTAGCGTAATTATGATGCCATTGGAAAATTCTACTTTGAGCAACTTTTCAGGATTTTGTTTTATTATTTGTTGTGCTGCGGTACTAGTTATTTCAAATTTTTGTCCATTGCTGAACAAAAATTTTGGATAAACACCGAAAGCTAACACCGGATAGTTATCTATAGGCAACATAGGTTGCTTTTCACTAATGCCGCTGATTGGATATGGCCCAATGTATTTATCATCCCAAGACGGAACACTGCTCAAAGGAATCGGTTGCCAGCCATTGATTTTTAATATGTCAAAGGCTTCATTTAGGTATGTTCCTTGATATGTTTCAGCGGCTAGTCTACCAATTTTCTCATTAAAGACCGTAAGCCAGTGAATAATATCATTGAAACTAATTGGCACTGGAAATTTTTTATTAATGAGCTGAATACTATAGTACCATTTAACAAACAGCTCTACATTAAGTCCGTTTTCTTGGAGATATAGCCAATCTAGATAACCTTTAGCATAATAAGTTTCATATTTGTCACACAGTCCGATTAACTCCAAGTTGTTGCAGTTTTGTTGTAGTTTTGCTTTGTATAATTGGGCAGACAGGAAAGCCGGGAAATTGTAGCGGATGTATTTCATTGATAAGAAAGTAGCTAAACCTTCATAAAACCACAGAGTTTCAGCTGGATGATACTTTCCGTCATTTTTTAAATATTCTTTGGGTATTATGGCTTTTCCAATAAGGCTGTGGAGTAAGGTATGGATAATGCCGTCTTCGTTGATATAGTTAGGCACAGTTATTGAATAAGGCGCGTTGTAGTGTTCTAAGCCTGTTATGACATTGTTGTTGATTATGTACGTTAGTGTGTAATTGGTTTTGTCATAATTTTGAATAAACTTATGCCAATAACTTGGTGCGATTTGGCCAACTATAGTGGCAGCTGTATCAACTGCTTGATAGGCTTCATTGAGCTTAGTTTTTCCCAGGTTATCAGTCCAACAGTATACAACCAGCATAGAATCAATTTGATTGAATTTGGAATAACGAGCTGTATAGTTGCCTTGGTTTATCAGGATCAGTGGAAATTCTCTGGCGACAAAGTAACTATGGAATTTAACTTCCGCCGTTTCCTTGGTCCAGATTTTGCCGTGCCAAATTAAGGCTTTGCCTTTGGGAATGTTAACTTTTACAATTAGTTTTTTTGTTAAGTTTTGGCCAACTGGTCCGGAGGATAAGTGGTAAATTATTATATTATCAATTTGGCCAGAACCAAAACCTCTTTTAAATAGAGGTAATTTTGCTTCGTATGTCTTGGTTTTAATTCTTTTAAAAACCAAAGATGCATCCGGATGATGATTGCCGGGTGTAAAGTTGGGAAACGCCACTTTGTTGGTGTTGAGTTCTACTTTTACCGCGCTATCGGTAAAAGAGACAGTTATTTTATTCTGGGCTAGGGTAGTTATTGTCATTGAGACAATAAAACAGAGCAATAATTTGCTTTTCAATTTTCTCTCCTGTTTTTAAGGTTATTTTTTTGGTTTTAGTAACCGTGTATATTAATATTAATTTATTTTATTGTCAATACCGGGTATTGACACTTTGTATATATTGAACTAACATAACTTATTAGCTTTAAATAAATAATTTTAAAACAAAAATAAAGAGTGTTGCTATGGCACGGATTACATTTAAAAATAAAGATAGTATTGCTATCTTAAAAATCAAGGGCGAGCTTATAAATCCTAGGGAAGAGTTTCATGAACCAATAAAACATTATCTTGAGGAGTATAAAAACAATAAAACCATCCCCAAAATAATTGTTGACTTAGAAAAGGTTCCTAATATGAACGCCTCTGGCTTAGGAGCCTTGATAAGCCTTCATACAGGAATTAAACAACTAGAAGGTAGTATGATACTTGTAAATTTGAGTGAAAAAGTTAAGAGTTTGTTAACTATTACCAAATTGATTACCGTATTTACTATTGCCTCAATGGAGGAAGCATTAAAAAAATAGTTTAAAATTTTCTCTGAATGTCCAGAAAGGGGTGATTAGTTTGCCCCCTTTTTAATTTGCTGAGTCTGTGTCTTTAGCGGAGCCGGGGGGTGTTTAAAAAATTAAGACAGTTTTGATTTTTATATAGAACCAGGATAAACTAAAGGCATTATAAGCAATATGAATCTTAACCAAACAACGGGTTATTTGCCGGTGGTGGCCGCTTTGCTCGGAAATATTATAGTCACAGTGATAAAATTCCTGGCCGCCCTTTTGTCCGGTTCTGTGTCCATGTTTTCCGAAGCGGTTCACAGCTTAGCCGATACTTTAAATCAGACTTTGCTGATAATAGGCTTGCGCCGTTCTTTAAAAAAGCCGGATGAAGTTTTTACCTATGGCTATGGTTATGAACGTTTTTTCTGGGCCTTGATATCAGCCTGCGGCATTTTCTTTATTGGCGCCGGTATCACAATTTATCGAGGCGTAATGGCTCTGCTGGAGCCTGCGGAAATCATAGTTCAGCCTGTGATATTTATAGTTTTGCTAATTGCTTTGACGGTTGAATCCGCCACCTTTTTATTGGCGGCTAGGGAGTTAAAGCGTCATTACCCTGATTTGTCACGGTGGCAAAGGTTGCGGGTGGGTGACCCTTCCACCTTGGCGGTTTTTTTGGAAGACGGCTTGGCAGTTTTAGGAGTTATGATAGCGACTACGGCCATCAGCCTGACTTATTTAACCGGCAGTTCTGTCTGGGATGCCGTGGGTTCAATAATCATTGGTTTATTCTTAGGCGTGGCCGCGGTTATACTAATCATGAAGAACCGGGGTTACTTGATTGGTAAATCCATACCTGAAGCTATGCAGGAGAAAATTATTGAATTGTTGGAAGCTGACCCGGCGATTGAAAAAGTCTTGAATTTTCAGTCCAACGTGCTGGACGTGGGTATTTATCGCGTTAAGTGCGAGATAGAATTTAACGGTTCGGTATTATTAAAAGAGATTTACAAACAAAGCTCTTTGCGCGCGCAGTACCAGGAGGTCAAAGATGATTATGAGGAATTTAAAAAGTTTTGCGTGGATTATGCCGACCGCATTCCGAGGTTAGTGGGCAAAAGAATTGATGATGTGGAAACCAAGTTAAAAAAAGATTACCCTGGTATAAAATATATTGATATTGAAATTAATTAAAAAGTATTATTAATGAAGCCTCCACGGGCTCACGCCCGAGGTCTTCTGCGAAGGCGGATAAAATCGTCCCCCACAAGAGGTGAAAATTTTTGTTATGGCGGAAGGAGTGCCCGTCTGCCGGTAGACAGGGAATTTGGCTTCAATCGATTACGCATCGTTCCGGCGTTCTCGCCCCACGCGAGCCAAGCAGTTCTCGGGTTAAGTGCCTTAGGCTATGGTCGGTTGGACAACGATAAGTGTTAACGGTTGACCTGGTAGTGGAGGAGGAGGGTTCCGGAGCGGTTGAGGCGGCGCACCGAAAGCAGGCGGAGTTTTATTGTCCGCGTACCGCCGACAAACATTTCTTTTCCACGACCGAAAATGAGCGGTTCAATGGTGACAAAGATTTCATCGAGCAGGTTACGCTCAAGCATGGTACGATATACCATTCCTCCCCCAAGAATGGCCACAGTTTTGTAACTCTGGAGAAGCTCCGCCAGGTCAATCCGGTGGGGATTAACAAAGGTAACAGTCCCCCGGCGCCGCAGGGTGGCAAGACGATTGGAAAGAATGTACGTATTTCGTTTGCGCAAACGGGTAGCCGCCGCCCGGTACGTATTCCTGCCGGCCACCACTGCGTCCACCTCAGCCAGCGATTTTTGGAAAAATCGCCAATCCTCCGTGCTTGTCCAGCTTGGCAATGTTTTGCTGGTTAGTGAAATCCGGCCGTCCACGCTGGCGGTCACAAAGGCAAGGTAGCGTGGCTTATCCGCTTTTGCCGCCTGCCTGCCGGCTGGCAGGGAAGACCTGGGGCTTGAGCCGGTGGGGACTTTAGGTAGAGTTCGGTTTTTTTCTTTCATACAGATTTGAATAGTCTGAGTAGGGAAGTTTTTAATTGATAGAAAATTATTGTGGCGGAAGGGTTGGAATTTACTCTATTTTGATTATTTTACATTCAATATTTCCGGCCGCTGATTGGTAGGTTACGCTGTCGCCCGTTTTATGCCCTATTAAGGCAGAACCAATAGGCGAGCGGTGAGAGATAACCCCCTGACTTGGATTAGCTTCGGCCGAACCGAGCAGCCGGTAAGTTTTTTGTTTGCCGGCAATGGCAATAGTTACGCGGTGACCAAGCTGCACCGTCGCTGCATTTTTAGCTGGTGTAATTACCTGGGCGCTTTTTAGCTGTTCTGTCAGCTCCACAATTCTTTGGTTTAGGTTACGCAGGCGCCCTTTGGCCAGGGCATAGGCGGCGTTTTCGGAAAAGTCGCCCATGGCCGCCAGCCGTTTAACTTCCGTGGCGGCCCGCGGCCGGCGCAGTTTCAGGTTTTCCAGTTCACGCTTAAGCTCACCTAGTTTTATTACGGTCAGATGCGGGTCGGATTTAGCGTGAGTGTATTTGCCTGATTTTCGTATGGGAATTTGCATTTGATTGGTCTTTTAGCAGCTAAAGTACACATTTGTCATTAGATAAATATATTTATTCCTCTTATCATCATATAACAAAATCGTCCATCCGCAAGGGGGGTGAATGTTTTTGTTATGGCGGTCTGCTTGGGTTAAGTGCTTAAAATATACAGATATTACAAATCATTTTGACGATTTGGTTAAACTGTTTTTTCAAGCACTCAGGTCGTTGTCTAATTTACAAAAAGTGACCAATGGGATAGTGCTTCAAAGAATTGGTTAAAAGTGATAAAATACAGAATATGCGAAGAAAAAAGTTTTAAAATAGTGTCATCATTTTATGAAAGAATATTTAGAATTTGCAAAAAAACTGGCTAAAGAAGCCGAGGAAATAGCTTTAAAATATTTTAGTTTTGAAACGAAAAATACTTGGAAGCAAGATGATACGCCATTAACTAAAGCTGATACGGAAATTAATGATTTGGTTATAAAAAGGATAAATGAAAATTATCCAAGCCATAGTATTTTAGGAGAAGAAAAAAGCAATAAAAAAGAAGGGTCACAATATGTTTGGGTTTGTGATCCGATTGATGGAACTATTGCTTTTTCTTGTGGTTTGCCAATATTTGTTTTCTCAATTGCTCTTGTTGGCCAATCAAATGGTCAGCCTATATTAGGATTAATAAATGATCCAATAATGAAAAATATGTATTGGGCGTGTAAAAATGGCGGAGCATATAGAAATAGTCAAAAAATATTTGTATCAAAGGATACTACTTTAAAAAATACGTATTTAAATACTGGCGCTTCAGGAGAAGATGTTGGTTTTTCACCCCTACCACTTGTAAAATCACTAAGTGAAAAGAAATGCACGCAAATGAAATTTCCTTCTTTTATTTATGGCGGTGTCCAAGTAGCTAACGGGAAGTTTGTTGGCGCTGTATATTATGGAAAATACGCTCATGATGTTGCTGCATTAAAAATTCTTACTGAGGAAGCCGGTGGAAAAGTTACGGATTTACATGGAGACCAAAGAAGATACGACCAAGATGGGCTTGGCTGTGTAGTTTCCAATGGGATTTTTCATGATGAAATATTAGAATGTGTTAAGCTTGGTAAATTGTGATTCAAAACTAACTGGTTAATATACAAAAACAACGACCACAAAAGTCGTTGTTTTTGTTTACAATTTTTTAGGCAATCGGGTCCGCCGATAAGAAATTATCTTGGCGGAACTCCCCTGCCTACCGGTAGGCAGGGGAGTTCCGCCTCGTCTCGCTTCGCTTAACTTCGTTGTCCTGGGTGCCAAACAATCCTGCGCTTACTCGGATTGTTTGTCGCTCAATTATTCGCTGTGCTCATATTTCGCTCGCACCCGTTCGAATTCCACACCCCTTAAGCGCACGTATAATAAAATACTTCACTAAACACAGTGGGGTATTTTATTATGGCGGAGAAAAAGCGATTTGAACTATGTAGGTCGCTCCGTTCATATTTTGTCTAATTTTAGCCAAATTATTATTAATGTTTCTCGCCCAGCTTGCCTAGATTGTTTTAATCGTATATAATCTCATATAGTTATAATATAAGATTAAATATGGAACATAGAGATAAGCGTATTAGCAATATACCTCAATCCAATTGGTCGCTCATCAATCAAATCGACCTATTGAAAGGCCAATGGATTGGCGGGGCAAAACTTAATCCGCAGGCGCTAGGGCGTTTGAAGCGGTCGGTTTTGGTGACTTCAACTGGCGCGTCAACTCGCATTGAGGGATCAAAATTGTCTGACGAAGACGTTGAAAAATTTATGCGAGGGCTGTTGTTACAAAAATTCACTAATCGCGACAAACAGGAAGTGCAAGGGTATTTTGAGCTCCTTGAAAATGTTTTCCTTTCTTGGAAACACATTCCATTTACGGAAAATGTAATCAAGCAACTCCATGGGGAGCTATTGAAATATGCATCAAAAGATGCTCGCCACCGTGGCGAGTACAAAAAAGTGGAGAATTCAGTTGAGATGTTTGACGAGTCTGGTAAATCCGTTGGCGTAATTTTTGCAACCACTCCGGCGTACCTGACGCCAAAACAGATGCAGGAGTTGGTGGAGTGGACAACTGCCGCTCTGAAGCGAAAAGAAAATCATCCGCTGTTGGTCATTGGCAGTTTCCTGATAGAATTTTTGGCGGTTCATCCGTTTCAAGATGGCAATGGGCGACTTTCCCGTATTCTCACGAATCTTCTTTTGCTCAGAGCTGGGTATGAGTACGTGCCATATATTTCACAGGAGAAATTAGTGGAAGATAACAAGGCGGATTACTATGTCGCCTTGCGTCAGAGTCAATCAACGCTGGGAACGGAACGCGAAAATATTGCACCTTGGCTTGAATTCTTTTTAAATATCTCACTTGAACAGGCGCACCAAGCCATTGACCTGCTGTCTCATGAGAATATTGAGAAACTTTTATCTCCGAAGCAACTGGCTGTTTGGCGGTATCTTGAAGGTGTGGCTGAAGCTACCCCAGGGG
Source organism: Candidatus Kerfeldbacteria bacterium (assembly GCA_016234305.1). Taxonomy (GTDB): domain Bacteria; phylum Patescibacteriota; class Patescibacteriia; order Veblenbacterales; family UBA10138; genus JACRFM01. The sequence continues at coordinate 3,518 of JACRFM010000032.1, read as the reverse complement.
AGATAGCTAAAGCCGCTAAAATTGCTCGACCAACAGTGTCGCAGGCGCTGGATGTTTTACTGCGGTTAAAAAAAGTAGAACGGATAGGTCAAGGAAGGACGACGCGGTATCGAAAAGTGTAGATATATTCTTTCTATTCTTCCTCGAAATCAGGATATTGTTCCGGACCAACGCCGCGCTGGTCAATGAGGCGTGGCAATGTTTCACGGCTGTCTTGTTTTTTTGAAGCACGTATGTTTTGAAAAGAAACGTTAAAACGATGCCCGTCTCCAAAGTCAAATACGAAACCAAGTTTAGGGTATTTTTGGTAATCAAGATGGGCAATCAGTACATTGTCTGTTTTATATGTCGGAAATGGATCATCTTCCCATTGTGGTGCGTAGATGCCGTATTTGGTATATTCGTAAGATATTGACTTTCCTGTTTTCTCAGGCAGATAGAACGCGTGCATGTGATCATTAGCCCAGTCCATATAATCAATAATAGACATCGCTAATTCATTGAAAGACTGGCAACCAAGTATTTCAAACACGCGCCATACCGGATGCTTTAGCAGATAGTCCACTCGAAATCGAAACACGGAATTGTAGTGATCGTTTGGCGGGATAAATACGCCAGCGAACATCTGTTTATAATCCTCGTATTGTTGGATAACATCTTGCAAATAGTTAACATGGCGTTTCTCAGCAATGACGGCGCGTATAGATTTATAAAAATCCACCTCGTTTTTTATTTTTGGGAATAATGCGGTGGTCTTGCTCATAGTTTATCGTTAATATAATACTAATAAAAAATTCCTTTCGCCCCTATCACATTTAGTTTGAATCATAAATCAGAAATTAACAAGTCAGTAGATACTTTTCCGGAATCGCAGTATAAACAGCGGAAACGTTACTATAATAAATTAAGTAGCAAGGTTGAGTGATGATGTTGGAGACTGAAGTGTCAGTTGAGGTCCAAAAATAATCGCGCCATACGTAATTCTTCAAAACTGAAACTATCTCCCAGCGTCTCGCGAACACGCGAGAGGCGCGTTTTGCCAGTCTGTTGTTGCACTTTTTCAAACGCCAGCCTGATTTTTTCATAGCGTCTCGGTTCCGGCTTGAGGTAGGCGAGGTCACGATTTGGATACAGCTTTCTTTGAGCAACAAGTTTTTCTATATGATTAAGGATGGTTCCAAAAGTCAGGCCTCGTTCTTTAGCCACAGCTTGGGCTGACAATTTTTGTAAAAGCAGTGTGTGGGTGGTGTCGTAGGTCGAACCAGGTATTTTTTCTTTTTTTGTTTGGTACTCGACGCTGACGCTTCCACCACAGAGGCGGATGAAATTATGTTGCTTTTTTAAAAGCTCCACGGCTGGAATACGGGAGAATTGTTCCCTAGCCATTTGGCTGGCCCGGCGAAACTCACTATCCTTGGTTTGAATCTCCGGGTGTACTTCAAGCGCGCGTTCATTAATACCTGCCAGTGTCAGGCCAGCGAGCGTGCGTACGCGTGACAGTGCCACGTAGCCTTGGCCGTACTCAAAGACCTGGGATAAATCCATGTGGGCGGCGTCAAGCGACATTCCTTGACTCTTGTGCACCGTAATGGCCCAGGCCAGACGCAGGGGCACTTGCGTAATACGCGCCAAAATTTTGCCATTGTCTTCCAAACTCCACTCCATTGGTTCTGCCACGACGTTCCGCCCGGTTAGTGTTTTTATTATCGGATAGGCGTTTTCTTTGTCGAATCCAGTAACCGTTCCGAGTGTGCCGTTTACAAATTTGAATGAGGGCTCGTTTTTGGTGAACATTACCTTAGCCCCGATTTTAAGGGTTAACTTTTCTGGCGATAAGCAACCGCGTTGCAACTGTGCGACAAGCTGGGCCGGTCCTTGGCTCGTCATAATAAAGGCTTGTTCCGCGCCTGATAGTTTTTTTAGCTCGGCGTCATTGATACGGTCAACATTGATATTATGAGAAAAAAGCTGGGTGGCGCCTTTTTGTGACACCTTAGTTGCCCGTGTTTGTAGTAAGGAGCGGTGAGAAGTCGTCACCGTTCCTTGACGCAGGGCTGAGAGAAATTTCAAAAATTCTTCATCTTCTTGTCGATGCTGTTCAGAAAGATAGCAGGTGATTGGTTTTAGCGCCTGCCAAGCCGGAGCAGAAAACGCGAATCGGGAGCGTTGGATGTCTGGCGCAATTAGTGAGGATTGCCCGTCATCAATAAAAGGCTCTGGTGACACAATGGGTGGTAATTGAAAAAAGTCACCGACTAGAATAACTTGCAGTCCGCCAAATGGCACTTCCTCGCCACGAATTTTTCGGCAAACGGTTTCAACCATGGTTAAGGTCTCGGCCGCCAGCATGGAAACCTCGTCAATAATGAGTACATGAGCATTCCTTATTCGTTGTACGATTCGGCTCTTGCTAGCGATAACACCTAAATCACGGGACGTAAGCTTACGTTTCACGCCAATGCCGCTCCACGAATGAATCGTAGAGCCGCTAATGTGTGTGGCGGCAATTCCGGTTGAGGCGGTAACGGCGACTTGTATGTTGTGACCGCATAACCAGCTAATATAGCGATTGATTGTATGTGTTTTTCCGCTGCCTGGTTCGCCGGTCAGAAAAGCATTGACGCCGGTTTTGAGGATTGTTAGCGCTTCATCTTGAGTCATAGAACGGGGGGTTGTCTTTTATCAGTTTACTCTAGTAAATATACCATGGTTGGTACGGATTTTATAATACCTTATTGACGATAGTGGGCTATGATATTTTGTTCTCCAATCTTTTAATTTGAATCCCATTGGGTTGCTTGTTTTTTGCCAAAATTAAGAATCACAAAACCCGCTAAAATAGCGGGCTTGTGGGTCTGCCGATAAAAAGTTGTCGTGGCGGAAGGAGTGGAATTCCTCCTCGCTCCGACTCGGAGCCTGGGCGCTACACTCACCCCGCCATCGGCGGGGTTTCTCGCGCCCTTCAAATCCCTACCTATCTTCAATCATATAACAAAACCACCCACCATAAAAGGTGAGTGGTTTTGTTATGGCGGAGAGAGTGGGATTCGAACCCACGAGGCACCCGAAGGCGCCAAGGTTTAGCAAACCTTTGCCTTGGACCGCTCGGCCATCTCTCCTTAAAAATTAACTTGTATCTTTGTTAAAATAGTATTCAATTTTTCTAATACCCGCCACTGGTTCAACTAAGTCAGCTTCAACTTTATAAGACCCCGCACCTGAACTCCGGACATTAGAATACTTTGGGTCTTTAGATAAGTAACCCAGTACGGACACAGCTGAATCCCGTAAGGCACTATGGCCTTTTGCATCAGCTAATATCTTTAGAATATCGTTGGTGGGTTGCGAGACAGAACCAGGCACCAATTCTATTAAATCATCTATCAACTTTTGACGCTCTTTTTGGTCATTAGCGAACTCTTCGTATCTTGATGGGCTATCATTCATAATAAATAAGAAATTATTTACTAATCATAGCATTTATGACTTACCGCACGAAGCTTTGGCAAAGTGTGGCG
>JACRFM010000031.1 GCA_016234305.1 Candidatus Kerfeldbacteria bacterium | reverse complement strand
TGATATGGGCGTTCTGTTGGCTAGTGAGTTTGTGGATGACAATATTGAGGTTGTGGTTGGTCCAGCTGTAGGTTCGAATATTCTAGCTTCGTATATTGCCGGTGCCCTTGACGGCGTGAATGGTAAAAAGGTCCAAAATTGTTGGACGGAAAAAGGAGAAGATAAGAAATTTATGCTTCGTCCACAGTTTATTGGATTGATTGATGGTAAGAGAGTTTTAATAGCGGAAGATGTGCTTACCACTGGCGGTTCGGCCAATAGTACGATTGATTTAGTTAAAGAAAATGGTGGTAGAATCGTTGCCGTCGGGGTGTTGTGTAATAGGGGTGGTGTAACGGCTGAAACCTTGGGCGTACCCGAGGCTAAGTTGGTAGCCTTGTTGAATATTGAGTTTGAAACTTGGACAAAGGAAGAATGTCCGTTATGTAAAGATAACATTCTAATGAGTCAAATAGTCGGTCACGCAAAAAAGTTAAAAGAATAAATTTTAAGTTTGATAACCCGGCAATAGAGGACCGGGTTTTATTATTGCCAGAAAACAAAAGTGGTGATATGATTTTTTTGTTGAATCGGGGGCCATTTGTTTGAGGCTATAAACTTTTTGGGTAAACACATAAGTACTCTATTGTCTATACGTTTACCTTATGCCATAATATCTATATGGCTAAACCTAGAAAATGGACAATAGAACAATTAATCAAAGCTGTTAAAGATTCATTTAGTTATCGTCAGGTACTTCTTAATTTAGGATTGCGTCCGGCGGGTGGCAATTATGAGCAAATCAAACAATATATTCACAAATATAGTTTAAAAACAAAACATTTTAGAGGAAAGGGTTGGAATCTTGGTATGATCGGCATTGGCAAGCCGCGAATACCGCTTGAAAAAATACTTACCAAAAATAGTAATTTTCAAAGCTATAAATTGAAGCGGCGATTGTTTGCGGCTGGTATAAAGAAACCGTGTTGTGAACTATGTGGTTGGGCTAAAAGAAATAATGATGGTTATCTCCCCTTGGAGCTTGACCATGTTAACGGCGATAGGCATGATAATCGTTTGAACAATTTACGGATTCTTTGTCCTAATTGTCATAGTTTGCAGCCGACTCATCGGGGAAGGAATATTTTACATAAGGGCTAGTGGCGGAACTGGTATACGCGCAGCACTTAAAATGCTGTCTCGCTTGCGGGGTGTGGGTTCGAGTCCCACCTAGCCCATTTAATAGTTTTTAGTCTTTAGTTATCAGTTTAATAAAGTTATGCAGTTTGAGTGACTCGAAGGGAGCGAGCAACCCCGTCTATGGCAGGGTGAGTGTAGCGTCCCGGACCGCGAGTCGGAGCGAGTGGAAGTTCCTCCTCACCCACCAAAGTATACTTTAGGTGTTTAGATTTAATTAGATATATGATGCTCTTGCCAACTCACCTTTTAGGCGGGTTAATTATTGGTAAAATTATGGGTGATTACCCCGCCGCTCTGGCCGGCGCTTTGTTGGTTGATTTAGACCACTTGGTGTCTTATTTTAAAAGCGGGGTATGGTTTAATTTTAAAAAATTTACAAAGGCAATTACAAACAGGAATGATCCCTGGGGTGACCAAAGAAATGTTTTACACAATGTAATTTTGGGTTTGGTAATTTCCGCGTCGGTGGCTGTGTTTGATTATAAGTTTGGAATAGTGTTTGCTTTGGGATATTTAAGTCACCTGGTTTTGGATGCTTTGGATAATAGTGATTACTTTCCGTTTTTTCCTAATAAAAAGGTTAATTTAAAAGGGCCTATAAAATACTTTTCTATAGCTGAAGTAATGGTAATGTTGGGGTTACTCTGCTGGTGGTTGATTATTTAAATAATAAACTTGACAGGAGCTTTATAAGGGTTATTATTAGTAGCAGTATGAATTTGGGTTGTTCTAAAGCCATGGACAGCAACAGGCCCTGGGTGAAGCCGGGCCGTAGCGGATTTTCATTTGGTAGTTTCTAATTCTCACCTTAAACAGTGGGAATTTTTTTAAATAAATTTTCTTTAACAACTAAAACTTAAAATCACCAACTCCTAGAATTGTGTAGCTGGCCTTATTTCTCGGTTGGCTGAATTTCTGGATTTCCTCCGTCAGTTGGTGGATTTACGGAAATGCCAAAAAATTAATTGAAATAATAAATTTAAAAGGGTGAGGAATAAAAATGGTACAAAAAAAGGACTATTTAAAGGAGATTGAAAAAATCCAAAAAGAAATTGAAAAGATGAATCTGGATTATTCATCAATCAAAGTAATCTTTATTAGTTTAGCCAACGAATCTAAATCCCTGCTTCAACCATTGGTATCTGCTTTGTTGCTTAGAAAGTATAGTATTTATGCTACTAGCGGGACTAAAATTTTTTTGGAAAATAACGGACTGGAGGACATAAATTTACTATTTAAAATTAGCGAGACGAGGAAGACTCCTAATTTTGAGGAACTAATCAATAGCAAAAAGATTGATTTGATAATCAACATCCCCAGTCCAGATGCTAACTGTTCTGAAACTACTGATGGTGAAAATATTAGAAATTTGGCAGCTCTAACAAAAACGCCAATTATAACCGATTGTTGGTTGGCAATTCATCTGTTGCTAGATTTGATTAATAAGTAGAAAACTTTAAGGCTAATCATGCGAATGATTAGCCGCTTTATTTTTTAATAAACCGCCGATTAGTTTTAGTAAATTAGGCCAGTTGAATTTTTGCCAAAAATACATAGTTACTATAACTAGCACAGTGGCTATTGCCAAAATATAACTGGCCCAGTTTGATTTTTCGGGATTTTGGGCAATATCTATGACCTGTGGCGGCGGCAAAGGGAGAGTTTTGATAACAATATCTTCTGGTGAGCGGACAAAAAACTTTAGTCCGTCTTTGGTTAAGGTGACAAAACCGGTTAAAGTTATAGCAGTTCCGGTTTTTAGTTTTGGCCAATTAAGTTCGGTATTTTTCAGGCTGACGGCCAGATTGGTATTATCAGCCGAGATGGCAAAGGAACGCGCGGTACTTCTGGTTATTTGGCCGCTGGTAGTTATGAGCTGACCTTCGTTGTCTTCCGTAATGTCAGTTAAGTTTAAGTTAGCCGGTTCAGGCGCCGGGCCGCTACCTGTGATAGTTAGCTGGTCACTTTTCCTAACTAGCAATTTTGTACCAGTGGTGGAGCGGGAAATGGTGCCGGAAATTTTTATAAGGTCGCCCGTTTTTAAAGTCGGCCAGTTATTGTCGCTCAAACTAATTTGCAAACCTTCGCTGCCTAGAAACATCAGATTTTTTGTTAAACTGTCCGGGGCTAAGGAGACTACTCCCTCGGTTATGATTTTATTGCCGCTGTCCAGCAATCTGGCTTCAGCCAGTGCCACTGCTTGATAATCGCCATTGGTTGCAACGAGGGCAATAATGTTTTCACTGCCCGGTGTGGGCTCGCTGGTCCATTGCCAAACTTTATTTTCTAGCGCGTAGCTATAACCCTCTTTAACCCCGTCATATTCTAACTGATTGGTTTTTTCACCTGTCGGCGCAATTAAAGCCAGATTGGTTTTTTTGTTTAACAAAGAAAAATTACTGTCTTTTTTGTTAATTACCAGATAAGTTTCCGGAAGGACTTCATAGTTTGGCAGTTTGTAATTATGTTCGTTAGCTTGGATTTGCCAGCCAGCGGTGGTAACGACCGTATCGTTGGGATTGTAAAGTTCCAGCCATTCATTAGCATCGCTGCCTTTAGGATTAGGCATAATTTCGGTAAGTTCAATTGGTCCGCTGGCTAGGCCAGCGACTTTACCGCTGACGGCAATGGAATTTTCAATGGTTATGGTCTGGCTGTCACTGGTTTCGTTGCCAGCTTGGTCAAGAGCTTTTAATTTTACTGTATAGCGCCCGGCTTTACTGTAGATATGACTGGGGGTGATGGTGGTGCTGAAAGTGCCGTCGCCCAAATCCCAAAGAACATTGACTGGTTTTCCTTCCGGGTCAACCGTGTCGGAAGCGTCTAGGATTATTAGTTCACCAACGGCGCCTTTTTTAGGTATGAAAAATCCTAGATGAGGCGGTTCGTCAATCAATATTATTTTGTTGAGTTGTCCTGGTGTGGGCTGAGTAGTCCATTGCCACTCGCCTTGTTCGTTTTTAGCGTAGCTGGCGCCGGCTGCTGCCGGGCCGGTGTAACTGATTTTTAAGATGGTTTTATTATCTGATGAACTTAAAGTTAAATGTTCAGTGCCGTCGTTATCCAAAGCAATTCCGGTTTTGGGGCGCGGCAGAATAAAAAATTTCTTAGGTTCAATAATAGTCGATGTCCAAGTTTGACTGTTGACGGTATGAGCAGTAATTTCGTCTTTGATTATCCAACCGCTAAGGTTGATGGCTTGGTCGCCGTTATTGAACAGTTCAATGAATTCGTCGGCTTGGTCGCTTAAGGGTGGATTAGGGTATATTTCAGAAAAAGTTAAACTGGCAGTTTTATTGTCCGAATTTGCTAGGGCTGGGGAACCGGCCTGATTAGATGCACCTATGGTCGGATTAGTAATCACCCAATCCATTTGGTCGTTATTATTGTCTTGGCCATCAGGTAAGCGGCCGATACCTAAAGGAGTGCGTGCTACTGGCGCGTTGTTGCTAGTATTGCCATCGTCCCAATTGCCATAAGTCACCTGGTCAATGATGGTGTCAGCGAATTTTAAAATTACAATGTCGCCATCGTTGTTTAAATTGCCTTTGGGTGATTTTATAACAATGAAACGGCTGTTGCCGTCTGTACCTAGGCTGCCGTTTAATTGGGTTATGGTATGGCTACCATCCTCAAGGGTAAATTTAGACAAGTCAATTAGGCGAGTTGAACGATTATAAAGTTCCAGCCATTCTTCGTTGCCGCTTCCCGGGTCGCTAACAATTTCGTTAATCACCACTTCGCCGCTTTGGGGGTTGTTGGTTGGCGACATGGGATAAGTGCCAGTTGAGTTGTTGCCGGCCGGAGCAGGCGTTTCCGGCGCGGTAGTACTGTTTTGGGGCGTAGGGCTAGCTTGAGTAGTAAAATCGTTAGCATTATTATTAGTATCTTGCCTGGAGCCAGCTTGTGGTTTTTGGCGTTCCAGTGACTGGTTCGGCCCGGGATTGGCTGCCACCACTGTGCCTTCAATAAAAAGGTTGGTGCTATTTCCCCAGGCCAGGCTGTCTATAATTGTGCCCGTATCCGCCGCGCCTTGGCGCAAAGCAATGCCGTTGTTATCAGCCAGACTGCCGCTGGTGGTAATATCCGGCGCGGTTAGTATGGAAACATAGTCAGAATTAGCCCAAAGATAAAAACCATAAGCTGGAATAATAGTATCGTCAGTCCAAGATTTAAGAGTAGTGTCGCTGGTGCCGGCGGCCGTGCGTTTTACCAAGCGGTGACCCTTTAAGTTAAATGGGGCAGAAGTTGGATTGAATAGTTCTACAAAGTCATTAGTGGTATGGCCTTCACCACCGGTAGTTTGGATTTCATTAATAACCAGGTGGTCAGGCGCGGCTCGGCTGACGCTTGGTAATAAAAAAATCACACTGCCAAAAAGCGTGATAATAATAATTCGCGACGTTTTCCTACCCCCCATAGGTTTACGTTTAATTATGAATAAATTTATTTTACTATAAGTCGGTCTAAATTGACAACTGGTGATTTTTGCGGTACTAAATATAAGCTAAATAGTCTATCATTAAAGTTGACATTAGTGATGGTTAGGCCGGGGTGGTGGAACCCCGCACTATCCGCCCCAAGCGGAAGTACGGGGCAAGTTGGTATATTTACCCCGTAGTAATTTGCCGAAGTGGTGAAACCCAGTACCACGTCGGGTGCTGGGCCCTGAACCCAAGGCGGTTTAGGGTTGGTATAAATAGCCCCGTACAAGTGGTGGGCGAGTGGCGGAACTGGTATACGCGTACGGCTTAGGACCGTATTCCGTAAGGATTGTGGGTTCGAGTCCCACCTCGCCCACCACTTGTACGGGGTGGGGGCAAGCTCGTGGAAGCTTGCCCAGTAGTATCTGATTAATGTCAGATTACTTCTGGGTTCGAGTCTCCCCTTCGGCATCAAGCAAAATTTACTTCGGGGGCACGCATGGCTTAGGACCATGTCCTTGTGAAGGGTTGGAGGTTCGAGTCCTCTCCCCGGCATCATTTATAAAATTAACCCCATCTCTATACAGAAATGGGGTTGTTTAAAAAATGTTAAGTTAATTTAAATTTATTATTTTTAATTCTGCCAAAGAATTTTTTAGTTCTTCCAGAGAAAAGGGTTTGGGCAAAAAATAATCCACTCCCATTTCTTTTGCTTTCCGCTCAACCTCTCTAGCATAGGAGGCTGTTGTAACAACAATTTTTATTTCGGGATAGTGATTTTTTATTCTGGCGATAAATTCAAAGGCATCGTAGTCCGGAAACCGTATTTCAGTAATAATTAGAGAAAAATTACTAATAATATGGTTAAGTTCTAAGGGGCTGGCGGCAGTGACAATTTCGCAATTGTCAAAAATTTTTTTAAGACGTCGACTAGTAATAAGGCTCGCATCTTTGTCAGAGTCAATTACAAGAATTTTTTGAGGTAACATTGTTTATCCTTATTTTTATTGGTGATTTTAGTTTTAGTTTATTTGGTATTTGATTCGCTTTAGACTATAATTTATATGTATAAATTTGTCAACTACTATTTAAATTAATTGGTAATTATTATGACGGACATAAAATTAGGCAAATATCAGCATTTTAAAGGCGATATTATGGAAGTTATTGGCCTGGCTCGGCATAGTGAAACCCTGGAAGAGTTTGTAGTTTATAAGCATATTAGCGGCGATAAGGCGGGGGAAGATAATTATTGGGTTCGGCCGGTGGAAATGTTTTTGGGACAGGTGGAGATTGATGGTCAATTAGTCCTGCGGTTTAAATATCTGGTATAAATTATATTTTTTCTGCCTTTACCCATTCGCGCGAATGGGTAAGGGCAGTTTTGTTTTTGTGTGGGTGTTAGGTTTGAAAGAATCTTTAACTTTATTTAAGATGTTAAAAAATGTTTTAAAAATAGCTAATCCCGCCAACAACCATAAATTCGTTGGCCTATAATTGCCTGCGGTAATTTACCTAACAGACGATTAATTGGTTTTCAGGATTTCTAATTGTCTCCCAGCAGAGAGGATAGATAATCATCAAGGCGGTGATTGTTTATTTATCGGCGTTTGGAATTAGTGCGGTGTGATTCCGTAGTGGTGAGGCGGGATAAATTATCCCATTAGCTGGAGTGATAAAGAGGGGTCCGATGTACATCGGATAGGTCGGAAGTTCAAGTCCTCCATGGGGCACCAATACAGAACGAAGCGGCTTTTCCAAAGCCAGAAGGTGGGACGCGCGAAGCGCGTCCCACTGATTTCCTCCCATTTTTCCAAACGAATTCGGAGTCCCGCCTTCGGCGGGACGGACTGTTTTTTCGCCAAGAAGCAGGTGCGAGCCAAAGATTTCTTTGGCACAGACCTTTTTCGCAAAAAGGTCTGAATCAGAAGCAATTTTGTCCAAGGATTGAGCGTCTTTTAGCCAGTTTTGGAAAGGTGCGAGCCAAAGACGGGGCGGAGTTTTTGTGGTCGTCTAACGCCATGCGGTTTAATTCCCCCGCCCAGTCTTTGGGCAAAGAAACTTTTTTGATTAGAGATGATAACTGCTTGTCTAATTCTTCAGAACGAAGCGATATTTCTTTACACTTCATAATTTTAGATTTTTTCGAGCAACGATAATACACATAGTAGTGAACATTGCCATTATTCTGTCGCTTCGTTTTGTTTTCAGCAGTTATCATCATTCCGCATGAAGCACAGGAAATAAGTCCGCAATATGGTTGAGGTTCATTCTGTGGTTTACGC
>JACRFM010000030.1 GCA_016234305.1 Candidatus Kerfeldbacteria bacterium | reverse complement strand
TTGGTTTTACCGGCTAAGGGTCACTGGCCTAAGGGGATTATGAGTAAGTCAAATATGATTGGTTTACGCGTGCCTGGCTCCGGGTGGCTGCGTCGTTTAGTCACTGATTATGCTTTGCCTTTAACAGCCACTTCAGCCAATTTAGCCGGTGAAGCTACACTTTATGAAATGACTGAAGTTAAAAATTTGTTAGCCGGGTGCGGTCTGAAGTATATAGTTGGTAATCGTCGTTTAACCAAGAGGCCGACTTCAACCGTGGTTAGGGTAGTGGGTGGTAAGTGGCGCATATTAAGACCTGGCGCGATTTCGCTGGCCAGGTTAAGAAGTGTGGTAAGATAGAATGGAGAGTCAGGAATCAAGAATTAGGAATAGAATATCTAAATCCTAAAACTTAAATTTTAAATAATATCCAATTAATAAAATCCCAATGGCAAAGTAAAAGCGAAGCTTTTATTTTTAACTTCTCACCATGTCTCGTCAATTACCTTTTACTCTCGGCGGCTTGCTGCCCTGCCATTTATCGCCGCAAGTGCGGGCTCTTTATTGGTCATCTATTTTGCAAAACTTAGCTTTGGCCATGCTCATATTGTTTGAGCCGATTTATTTATGGCAACAGGGTTTTGGCCTGCGCGGCATTGTTTGGTTTTTCCTGGGGGTTTATGTGGCTTACTTTTTATTGGCTCCGGTGGGTGCTAACTTTGCCACGCAAAAAGGCTTTGAACGTTCCATGGTTGTTTCCACTTTGTTTCAGGTAATTTATTATACTTGTTTATTTTTAATTGTTCAAAGTTGGTGGTTTGTCCTGCCGGCCTTTATTTTTTACGCCTTGCAGAAGGCCTTTTATTGGCCGGCTTACCACGCTGATTTTGCCCGCTATGCCGATGAGAGTGAAGGCGGCCGGGAAGTTAGCGGTTTGTCCGTGGCCCTGGCCCTGGTTTATGTGGCTGGTCCGGTTCTAGCTGGATTTTTATTAACCATTGGTTCCTGGTCGTGGCTTTTTATTGTTGGCGGAATTATTTTGTTGTTGTCTAATTGGCCGCTGCTTAAAACACCGGAAGTATTTGTGCCGCGCCGGTTTCCTTATCTGGCCGCTTTAGCGCGTTTATTTACGGGTAATTTGCGCCGGCCGCTACTGGCTAATTTAGGTTTTGGTGAAGAGCTAATCATAATGATTTTGTGGCCGGTTTTTATGTACGTGGTAGTGGTCAGCTATGCTACCGTCGGTGTGGTGGTGGCCGTTTCTACTTTTATTATGGCGCTGGTTACTTTGTACATTGGTAAATTAACTGATGTTAATAATAAGAAATCGGTTTTGCGTTTTGCCACCATAATTTATGTTTTAAGTTGGTTGGGGCGTCTGATAGTGGCTTCGCCCCTGGGCGTATTTTTGGTTGATGCTTGGTCAAGAATTACTAAAAGTTCAGTAGTTGTACCGTTGACGGCGCTAACTTATGAGCGGGCCAGGCGGCAATCGTTTATGGACACAGCCGTCTTTTTTGAAATGAGTTTGAGCTTGGGTAAAATAATTGCCGCCGTTCTTTTGTTATTGATTTTTACAGTTACCACTAGTTGGGGGGTAATTTGGCTGGTGGCTGCTTTGATGGCTATGCTGTACGCGGCGTTGTAGGAAATTGAAAAATAAAAGTTTAGCTTTTATTCCGATGGCCATCGGGATGGTTGCACGAGGCAACCAAAATCAAAATGAAAAATGACAACAGGAAAGCTCAAAAATTTTTGGTTTGGTCAACAAAGAGCTTTTAGATTAATAACTCATTATATACTCTGCCGCTATGCCGCAGGTTCAGCTAGCAATGCGGCACCCGCGTGAAGGTTCAGCTAGCAATGCGGCACCCGCGTGAAGGTTCAGCTGGACGCGTGTGGTGGTGGTTTGTATACCCGCTTGAACACCCCATCGTCATTGCGAGGAGCCCCGTAGTAGAGCCCCACAGGAAAGCAAAACTTCTTACGTGGTAAATGCCGCTCACTACGGGGTAAATCTGCGACGTGGTGATCTAATACACTGTGTCATTGCGAGCGTAGCGAAGCAATCTCAACCTTTGAGATCGCCACACTTTCGCTTGCCCCGCCTACGCGGCGGGGAGATGACTAACATCATTATTACGGGTGAGGATTCGTCAGACGAATCAAAGCATGGCAATCTCGCTAACTGTCATCTTGAAATTGATGACTATCGGCTGAAGTAATCTCGGCCCTTGAGATCGCCACGGCCTCGTAGACTTGGCCTCGCGATGACTGACGCCCGTTTTTTATCATCTGAAGGCCTTAAGCGGCGGTTCTTGTGCTACTTCTTTAAAGAAGTAGCAAATACTAATTTGGATTTTGAAATTTGATGTTAATTAAATATTAGAAATTAGTCATTAGAAATTTGTTTAAATGTCTCTGCCCTCTAATTTGTCCGCCTGGACCAAACAATTGGTTAAGCAGTATAATCTTCGCCCGGGTCGGCACCTCGGCCAGCATTTTTTAGTAGACGCCTTGGTTTTAGCCAATATAATTAAAGTGGCCGAACTTTCACCTGAGGTGCCAGTCTTGGAGGTGGGCAGCGGTCTAGGTGTTCTGACTTTGAGTCTTTTAGAAAAAGAGGCACGAGTGGTGGCGGTTGAGTTAGACGTGGTTTTGGCAGCGGCGTTGCAGAAAATAGCGATTGCTAGTCGTAATCTGACAGTGATTAAAAGTGATATTTTAAAACTAAGCGATTATGATTTACAACAAGCCTTAGGTCTCAGGGCTGGCGATAGTTATTCGGTAGTGGCTAATTTGCCATATGAAATTTCGGGAGCTTTTTTGCGGCGATTTTTGTCCGGCAGTCTGCGGCCGAGGATTATGGTGTTGCTGCTACAGGCCGAAGTGGCTAATCGCCTCACGGCCCGGCCCGGCCAGGTTAGTTTGTTAACTCTGCAAGCTTGGTCAGCGGCGGAAGTTAAGATTATAAAAATAGTTAAGCCATCGGCTTTTTATCCGCCGCCGCGGGTCAATTCGGCCATTGTTAAATTTAAACTTTATTCAGACGATAAGCGGGCTGAACTGTTTCGGGGTATTAACGAAGACTGGTTTTGGCAACTGGCTAAGGCTGGTTTTTCTGCCCGGCGTAAATATTTGCTTAATAATCTGGAGAGGCAGTTGAGTTTTAGCAAGCCAGATTTATTGGCTGTTTTTAATAAAATAGGCTTGCCTGAAAAAATTAGAGCGCAGGAACTAACTTTGGAACAGTGGCTTGATTTGGCATGGAAATTGAATGGGAAAGCCGGCCCAGAACATCTAAATCCTAAATCTTAAATCCTAAAAAAATCACAATTCGCAAACCCCAAGAATTAAAGCCTAAATTGTTAAGTTATTCTTAGTTGGATATTGGGAATTTTTTAAGATTTAGAAATTAGGATTTAGGATTTTACTGTTTTATTTTTATTAGTTTTATTTAAGATTTTGACTTTCTGGATTGTAATTTTTTTGGATGTGTTAAGTTTTTGACTTTTTGCTACTTCCGTGCTATAATTAATTCACTTTAATAACATTTAGTTTGCTAATTGTTAGCCAGATATATTGGCTATTTAGAAAGTGCAGGCTTAAGCGGTTAAGATATGGCGCCAGACAATCAAACTGGCCATCGGGATAGCTGGCAACTGGGACTCGGGTTGGTGGCGGTTTTAGCTCTGGCGTTGGGGTTTTGGCAATTGCGCAATTCAATTAGAATGCCGTTTGCGCCGCCGGCCAATACCAACGAACAAACTACTACTCCAACTAATAGCGAGGACGTAGAATCTTTAAAAAACAAAGATAGCGACGGTGATGGTTTATCGGATTATGATGAAATCTATCTTTATCATACCAGCTCTTATCTTAAAGATACTGATTCTGACGGCGTGGACGATAAAACCGAGACTACGCGCGGTACTGACCCAAACTGTCCGGAAGGCAAAACCTGCGAAGGAGTTAATTTCCAGGCGCCTGCGAGCAGTGTCAATGAAAAATCAGCTAATACCTCTGACCAACCCCAGCCCACCGCGGCGGCCATTAGAGATTACTTAAAAAAGAATGGCGCTACTGATGATTTTTTAGCTAAATATAGCGACCAAGAGCTCTTAAATATGTATCAGCAAGTTTCGGGTGAAGTAACGCCGGCACCGGCAGGTCCAGCGCCGAGCAATACGACTAGCAAGGTGAATTTAAAACCAGAAGACAAGGCTGCTTTGCAAAAAATGACGGCAGTGGAACTTAGGCAGTTTTTAATTAAGGGTGGGGCCGATAAGGCCACTTTGGATAAAATAGATGATGCGACTTTAAAAGCGATGGTGGAGCAGATAATAAACGGGCAGTAATGCTTAAAATCCTAAATCCTAATTTCTAAATTCTAAAAAATTCCCAATGCCTAAATATGATTTAGAAGATAGAACGGCTAAGTTCGGTTTGGAAGTTATTAAGTTTGTACGCGGTTTACCCAAAAATTATTTAACATCGCCAATTTTATCGCAGTTAATACGTTCTGCCACTAGTATTGGAGCCAATTACAGCGAGGCTGATGATGCCGAATCCAATAAAGATTCAATTCATAAACTCGGAATTTGCAAAAAGGAAGCTCGTGAAACTAAACACTGGTTAAGAATGATTGCTGAAACTGAACCGCCTAGTAAACCTAAAGCCCGGACATTATGGCAGGAAGCTAAAGAGTTAAATTTAATATTCAACTCCATCATAATTAAACTTAAAAATAAGGTTATTTGATTATTGGAAATTGTGATTTATTTAGATATTAGGATTTAAGATTTAGGATTTTATAAATTATTTTAATTTAACTATTGTGTTTCCATCAGCACCAAAAGGTTCTAAACTAAAGCGTTTTGTCATAGCTATCATGCTTGGTTTGGTCGTGGTTACTACCCCCGTGGCGATTTTGTTAACGCCGCGGCCGGCGCAAGCTCAATTTGGAGGTATAGTTTTTGATCCCTCAGTGGTGGGGGCAATCATGAAGGCGGCCGCAGCAAAAGCGATTGCAGATGGAATTGTTGTTTCAAAGACGATTTGGGATAAACTTTGGGAAGCTGCCAAGTGGACTTACGAGCATGGCGCGGCGACGGCTTTTCGCAACATGGCTCGCACCTATACGCAAAAAATCGCTTACGATTCGGCCAATATGCTCGCTTCCGGCGGTAAGGGTCAAACTCCGCTATTTAGTTGGAAAAATTTGGGTAAATCAATTTCCGATGCCGGTGATGAAGCCGCTGGTAGTTTTTTGGATGGTATTGCTTCGGGCGGGGTCTGGGGTAAGTTTAACATTTGCGAGCCAACCGGCCCGGATGCCCCTTTTGCCAAATTAATGATTACTTTGCCAACTTTTTATGAACAAAAACCCATTCAGCCGAGTTGTACCTTGTCTAAGTTTAAGGCTAACTGGAATAAAGTTTTAACTGACCCGGAAGCTAAAAAGAATTTTCTAAAAGATTTTGCCGTGGTGCTTGACCCTAAACAAAATGAGCTGGGTTTGGGTTTGCAAGTGCAGACTAATGTAATTAAAGATGTTGAGTTGAATAAGGAGTTAAAAAAACTTCAAGAAAGTCAATGGGGTGGTTTTTTACCAGTTACCCAAACTATTACTGATTTTATCAGAACGCCAGCACCACGTATTGAGCGGGCGGCCAATATGACGACTGAGCAGGCCCTAAAAGAACCATTAGTGTTTACGGGTGATATTTTAGCCGATGCTTTAGGAGTTTTTACTAATACTTTGGCGGCTAAATTAATGAAACGTTTAATGGAGGGTGATATTCCTAATCCGGCTGGCATTGGGCCATCATCATTGTTCGGCGCCGCTTATGGCGCCAGCGGAGTTGATTATGCCCAAAGCATCAATGCCACTTTATTAACCGCGCCATTGGCCGGGGGCGATGTCCTGGATGTTATTAGTCAATTTTCCGGCTGTCCGGATGATATACGGTATGCGGCCATTAATAACTGTACTATTGACGGCAAATTTGAGCAGGCCTTGCGCAAAGCTGAAGAAGGTAGTGCCTTAACCGTCGCTGAGGCGGTTAATAAGGGCTTGCTCAATGGCTCTTGGGTATTTAAACAAGAAAAACCTCATAATGTGCGTTTGCCTGACGCTTGGTATTTATCAGATGTTAAAAAGCTGCGTTTGGCGCGAATTTTGCCGCTCGGCTGGGAACTCGCTGCGCAAAAAGTCTCCGGCCAAGATATAAGCTTAAATGATGTTATGAAAGGTTTTGCTGATACGGCCAGCCCTTATTACCATTTGATTGACCCAAATTGGGTATTAAAGGCGCCACAGTCGCAGTGCCGTTTGCGCGGCCCGGGGCAAATTCTGCAATCTGAAGGCGCTGGACGTTATGACACCTGCGTTGACGTGCAGAACTGCGTGGCTGAAAATGAAGACGGCACTTGCGCTTCTTGGGGCTACTGTACTAAAGAAAAAAATATTTGGCGCCTTGGGGGCGATAGCTGCGAATTCCCGGTGGGCTCGGGCAGTTCGCCTTACGCTTCTTGTCAAACTTTTACGGCCCCCACTGGCGAGCAGGTATCGTATTTACAAAATTCTTTGGCTAACTTTGACGATGGCGTGTGCAGCGGCGCGGCCGGGTGCAAGTGGTATTCCACCTCGTTCAGCGGCGCGGCCGGAAGCGTGGCGTCGGGTCGCTATTCTTTGAATAATTACTGTTCCAACGACCCTAAGAAAGCTTGCATAAGCGACAGCGCTTGTGGCAGCGGCGGGCGTTGTCTGAATTCGCGTTTGTATTTGAAGAATTTAGATAATCTGGCTTGCGACGCTAAGAACGAAGGCTGTACTCAATTTTTACGTTTGTCCAATATTAATAGTAGTTTGTTGTCTGCACCGCCCGCCGATAGTAATATTTTTGCCGAAGTTGTTAAAAAAGTTACGGCTCCTAATTCCGCCGATACTTATGATAAGTATGCCTCGGTTCAGGCAGTTAGTTTGCGTTCAGCGCCAAATTATCTTAATTGTTATGACAGCGACCCCAGGAACGATTCGCCGGAATGTAAAAATTATTTGACTATGTGTAAGGCGGAAGAAGTTGGTTGTGATTTGTACACGCCCAAAGACGGTTCACCGGCCATTCCCGGGGTATTTAAAACCGAAAACACTTGTCCAGCCCAGTGTGTGGGTTATCAAACTTATCAGCAGCAGCCGTCGTTTTTTGAAAATAATCCCCCGGCCGAACAAAATTTCATACCCAAAACGGCCAAGAAATGTTCAGCCGAGGCCGTGGGCTGCGAAGAATTTACCAATGTCAGCCAAAATGAACAGCGTGAATATTATAGCGGACTCAAGCAGTGTATCAAGCCCGGGCCCGAAGCCGCTACTTATTTTACTTGGGTTGGTTCTGACCTGACTGGCTATCAATTAAAAAAATACAGTTTGAAATCAGCCGCCGGCGCCGTCGGTCCGGCAGTTACGGATAAATCAGATGAAGCGCCATCTAATCCAAACCAAACGCCATCTAAGTGTCGCGGTGGTACTAATGATCCAGCCGAGTGGCACGCTGATTTTTTGACTGACCCGGATTGCAAAGAATTTTATGATGTTACCGGGGCGGTTAGTTATCGTAAGCTTTCAGCTACCATCACGGCTTCAGACAACTGTAATAAATATCGGGCTACGAGCGTAGCCCAGAGCGATTGTACTGCTACCAGTGGCTTATGGGAAGGCGGCAAGTGTTTTTACAACGCTATACCAGGTGAAGGCAAAAAATGCAGCGCGCCTCAGGTCGGTTGTCGTGAATTCAAAGGCTCCACCGGCGACAATGTAAAGTTAGTTTTCCCATTGTCTACTTTCGGTGATAGTGATGCTAAAACCGCTTGGTCGGTTGATGCTACGCCTGCCAGCGGTTGGCGTTCGGGCACGCCGTCTAATGACGCTTCAGTGGCTTTTGGACATTCGTTTGATTCAGGAGCTGATAAAATAATTTATAAAGATGTGGCTGATAATAGTATTACCATCGGTCAGCAATACGTGATTTCTTTCTGGGCGAAAAAGAGCAGTTTGCCCGTGGCCGCAGGCCGCGTTAAGGGTGTGGCGGTTCAGCCAATTGTCCCAAGTGTAGCGGCTATTAAAGATTGGTGGGCGGGCGTTAAAAAAGACTGGAGTCAGGTACCGGGGGCCCAGGCCCAGACAGCTGGCAATGTTACATTTACAGCCCAACCACCGGAATTTAAAAATGAAAGTTTTCAAAGTTCTTGGAAAACTAGTTTAGAGTGGTCAGCTGCTACTGCCCCGACTGATGAAGTAACCGTTGGCATTGATAACGGGGTAATGTCCTCAACTACTTATAAGGCTGATTGGCGCTGTAGCCCCGGACCGCATTATGATGAGCCTTGTGATAATGATGATACTTGTAGGGATTTAACTCCGGCTTGTATTTTGGATAAATCATATTGTCGCGGCACCGGGTTTAAAGTTGGACAGGAATGCCCTAACGGTAATAGCGGTTTTTGCCAGGACAATAATGCTTTTTGCAATGCCACAGAATATAAATGCAAGGGCGGTTGGTACGATGGAGCAGTGTGTAGCGGCCCGACCAGCTCTTCATGTAGTAACTCAACAGCTGTTTGTAGTAATGGCGTTTGTTCCAATAAAACTACTACCCAAGGTTTAACCTGTAAAACTGACGCTGAATGTCGTTTTTCAGGGGTATGTGAGGCTTCTAAAAAAGCTTGTTCCAATAAAACTGCCACTAAGGGGTTAACTTGTGATAAGGACAGCGATTGTCGTTTTCCTCAAGATTATTGCAATCCAGAGAAGTACAAATGTGATGGCGGACTTAATCCTGGCAGCAGTTGTAATCCTCAAACAAAATATGCTTGTGTTAACAAAACTCCGGTTTGCAACAAGGGGACTTTAACGGATAAAAAAGGCACCGTTTCAGTTAATTTGCCGACTAGGAAATATGCAGATTATACTCTGCCGATCAGTCAAACTTATACCTTGAACGTTAGTTACCGTGGCGGTTCTACTGTTACTAAACAGGCTGTAGTTAAAGTTAATAATCCCCCAGGCAGTTTTAATATTGTGAGCCCGTTGGCCGGCGCCACTAACCAATCAATTACTCCGACCATTGTTTGGCAAGCGTCCCAACGCGCGCTTAATTATGAAATTACTTTTGCCGGCGCGAACGGTAGCTCGCATACAGTTTCGGCAAACGGTTGTGGAGATAATTGTAACTTTACTTTACCAACAATTAATAAATTAAAAAACGATAATTCTTATACAGTAACCATTAAAGCCAGTAACGAAGACGGATACTCGGCTGTACCGCCATATCCGTCAGTTAAGTTTACAACAGCGGCCGCGGCGGCTGGAGAGTTTGCCATTACTTCACCAGCCGATGACCCGAATACAACAAACAACGAAGATGAGAGAGAGAGTATTCCTGTAACCGGTAGCGTAGTCGGCTGGTCGCCATCAGCTAACGCTACTTCTTATATTGTTACTCTTTATTTAAAAGAGACTCAAGGAATGATTTTAAAATGGACAGACATTTCTACTTCGGCAGTTGATATGCCGATACCAGCCGGTACCTTAAAGTATGATACAGATTGTCAAATAGAGGTTACAGCTTTGAGCGGCGCGGCCAGTCAAAAAGTATCATTAAGTCCTTGTCATACCCAGCAGCCGCCTAAACCAGCTACTTTGTCGTCACCTCAAGTGTTCGGCGGTACGGCGATTATTAAAACAGTTAATCCGGAATTCAGGTGGGTGCGCGGTTTGTGGAATAAAACTTATGACCTAGAGATTCAACAAGCTGGCGGCGCGGGTTATCTTGATTATTGTAAAAAAACAGGCCTGGCCGTGCAATACATTATTTCGCCTGATTTAACAGCCGCTTGCGGTAAATCATTGGTAGGCGGTAATGGCTATCGCTGGCGTATAATTTCACATAATCCTCATCCTAATACGGCCGTTACTGATTGGGCTAACTTCCGAGTTGATTTGTATGAAAATAAATTTGGCGGCAGTGGTGTGGGTTATGCTGAACTCCCTAAAGTTATTGGTTCTAATAAAAATATACTTGTACCGCCGGAACCAAAAGGTTTGTCGGCTGAGTTAAGCGGCCAGCCGGGTGAGTATGCTAAATGCGATAATCCGGTCAATCCGCCAGTTATTACTGGCAAACAGAATTACACTGTAGATTTAAAGTGGAATGCTTACGTTAATCCAACTGGTGATAACAAGGCCTTGGGCTTTACGCTTTATCGCGGACTCGCCGGCCGGGCAGTAGAATATTTAGGTTGTTTTGGTCCAAGCGAGGTTTGCACTGATGCCAATAAAAAATTAGATGGCTTTGGAGCGAATAGTTATCCTGATAAAGATACTAACCCAGCGTTCAGTCAAAAAGACGGCAACCGCATAGTTTATCAACTTCGTACCTTTAATGCTGGTGGTGAATCAAAAGGTATTTCCGTGGCCGTGGCTACACCCAATCCGCCCCTTAAGCCATCTTGTGTGCCGACTGTGTCCACGCCGGATAAGGGTAATATTATTATTAAACTAATGGTTGATGGGCAGCCAGCGGCTGGCGTAAGTTCTTATGAGTTAAATAGTGCTAAACATGCGGATGTGCCTATTTCAACTTCAGGCGATAAAATTTATTCCTTAGCGCCGGGTGATTATTTATTCAATTATTTAGGCGGCAGTTTAACTGGTTTTACTAATGCGGAAATTTATTCCATTGAAGCCGCGCCCGGTGGCAGTATAAATTGCGTGGGTACGCCTTGCGGCGACGTGCAGGGTATTTTGCAAGCCGGGCAAACTTTAACTTACACGGTTAACTTGGTGGCGCCTACGCCACAGGCCACAGCTAAGCCCAATTCTAATTTAGATTTTAGTATTGCCGGCGGTTTAAGTAGTGATTGGCAGCTTTATACTTTTGGTCCGGTGGAATTGCCAACCGGCGCCGATATTAACCAAGGCGTTCGGGTTAGTATCAGCGCTGGCGCTCGGTTTGTAATTGATAATATTGCCCTGCAGCAGGTAGCGGATACGGTTTATGTGAATAAAAATTCCTGGGTAATACCGCAAGATGAGACTGGCAATTTGTTATGTGGTGTTAAAAAAATTGTTGAAAATGGCGTTGAAAAATATAAGCATTACGGTGATAATTACATCGGCTGTAAAGCTTATACTGACAGACAGCGCGCGACTTATAATTTAACCGGGTTTAGTAAAATTTGCCGGGCCGAGGCGGTTGGTTGTGAAGCTTTGGTAGATACGCGTAATTCCAATTCAGCGCGCGAAACCGTAGCTACTGTTAATAGCCAGACAGTTTATACCCCCAGTGACCAGTTGGTTTATCGGGTTTATGATACTGCTAAAGCCTGCGCGGCTAATTTGCAAGCTTGTCAGCGGGTGGGTGCGCCTAATTTAGGGACTACGGGTCAAGTAATATCTTGGGGCGATAAATTTGTCCGCCTTGACCCTGATTCTTATAGTACTTCAGCTTCGCCGCTATGTTCAGCCCAGCAAGATAAATGTGAGGCTTATAAAGCTGGCAGCGTTTCTCATAGTTTTAAAGACCCGGGTAACAATGTCTGCGAATATAAACAGCTAACTCCGGCTAGTCAGTATGGCTGGTATAAACAAGGCACGAGTGAGCCCTGTAATCTGCTCGCTAACGCTAGTTTTGAGAATTGGGACCCACATCCGCCTGTTTGTCTAGGTGGTAATAAAAACGGCCTTGCTTGCAAAACCGATAATGATTGTAACGGCGGTGGTATCTGTGACAAACAAGCTGATTTTAAAGATTATTGGAATCGTAATGGTTCTAGTTCTGGTGCTTCTAAAGCTGAATCAAGATTGTATGCTCTGCCCTCGTTTGGTCAAGGTTATTACGATGGCAATACTGTTCTAAAAATTGTCAGCGCTGCGCAGGCTTATTCTGGCGTGTGGAGTAAAGTAGTTGAGTTATCTAATGTCGTAAACGCGCCGCGTTACTTTACCGTGTCAGCTCATTTGTATGTGCCAGCCGGGGCCACTATGGCTACGTCTTGGATACTTAGCCAGCATGCTTATAATGGTGACGAGCCTACACCAGCCAACTGTCCCAAGCGACTGGTTAATGGTGTTAATATTAATTCTTGCCATCATTATGAATATGAACCAAATGAACCAGGGAATGATTATACTGTAACTGAAGCTGATAAAGGCAAATGGGTTTACAAATCCGCCACCATTAAGGTTGACCCAGGCACTAAATATCTATCTGTGGGTATTATAGTTGGTACTGGTTGGGCTAACGGCGAGCCTGACCCCGCCACTTATAAGGCTGGTCAGGAAATTTACGTTGATGGCGTGAGTTTGACTGAAGGGTCAGCGCCTTATGCTTATATTTGCCCCAGCGAAATGTCCAGTTGCAAAGCGTACCGCGACCCGGTTTTAACCAATAAAGTTTATTATTATTTGGATAACAATAAATTGGACCGCACTGCCTGCAGCGGTAAAGTGAGTGAGAAAGACGGTTGTTTGCTTTTGAATGACTTGTCCCAAACCGGCGACTTGTCCTGGAGCGCTAATGAGACTTATGAACGCAGCCGCAGCCAAGATGATAATCCAGTAGCGCCGGAATCAGGCCGCGGCCGCTGCTCCAATGACGCTAATTGTGATTATACAGGTAACGGCAGTACGGCGCCGGATACTAATTTACTGCTTAAAGTGCGGCGCGACCGCGTGTGCGCGGAATGGCTGTCTTGCCAGACCAGCACCACCATTACCGACCCGCAAACCGGCAAGACCAGGGAAATTTGTTATTCTTTGGGCCGTTGCGACCAGGCTTCCGGCTCCAAGGCCGCCGGACAATGCGCTAATTGGGTGGAACCTGAACCGCAACAGCACCCCTTGGACGAGGCTGATTATGTTGGTCGCAACGTCACTTGGTCTGGCAATGAATATTCTGGTTATTCCATTCCAGGTTTGTGTTCGCTGGATATGGTTTCCAGCACGCCGGCCTGCGGTTTTTCCGTGGCCCGCGCCAAAGCCTGCCGGGTTTATCCAGAAGGCGATTCGCCTTTCCCGGCTAATGTGGCGCGGTTTGACAGCGAAAACGCGGCTACCGCTAAAATAGTTAATAAATCCGAAGGCTATAAAGATGCTAATGTTTGTCAGCCCGGGGAAAATTGTGAATGTAATTATCAGCGGGCTGGTTATAAGAACGGTGAAATTAAATTCTTTGGCTACAAGAGCACACCGCCGGATCCTATTAATAAAATCACCGATACGACAATCGATTGCCGTACCCCCTCTAACGAGGACCAGATTGAAAAATGCAATGAACAAAGTAAGTTAAAGCAGGTAACCTTGGCTCGCGGTTTACGCGGTTATTGTTTGGAAACCGACGCTTCGCGGCGTATTAACGCCGGTAAGAGCGAAGCTTGTATGACCTGGCTGCCGATAGACGCCATTCAGGGCGAGACTTCCATTTTTGACGATGAACCCAAAGCCGGCTTTACGCCTCAGCGCACGGACGGCAACTTGCTTTATTGTCTGCAAGCTAATGGCAATGCTGACCGCAATAAAACCGGCACAGACAAGTATCTTGTTAAATCCAAGCAAAAAGGTAGAAAGGTACAAATTGAATCAATCAGCGAAGAGCCGGGCATGGGCGGTCGCAATGGGGTTGGCACAAGTACAACTGATCTTAGTAACACGAAAATTGGTGGTGTTTTTTCAAATGATTGGGGTAATGTTGTATATAAGAGAATGACTGATCTTAGTAACACGAAAATTAGTGGTGTTTTTTCTACAGATACGGCTGATGATAATTTGCGCGGTCGAGTTGATCATATATTTAAATTTTCAGTTTCACTAAGTGATTTTGAACGTGCGGTTGGCGGGCTAGATGCCATTGACAGTGTTCATATAGAATATTATTTTGGCGATAATCGGCATTTTAGGAACGGCTATTCTGATGAGAATAACAAGGCCGAGGCTATTAATTTAAGTCGTTTGGTATTAAATAGAAAAGAGCAGATTTCATCTTGCGTGAAAGGTTATTATGATTGTGGTCTGGAGGTAACTTTTAACCCAACTAATGAAGATAAGTTTCTCACTTTTGTCTTGACAGATACTAACGATGGCGATGCTACTTTTACGATTGGTATTCATCTTTATTTGCGAGAGTGGTGTTCTGGTTTAGCGCAAGTGGTGGATAAGCAGCAAACCATACCTAATAAAGCCCAAACTAATCGGGTGTTCGCCAAATCAAGTTATGATATCAAATCAGCCGGACTGGGTTATAAATATCAAACTGATAAATTAGGCAATCCCATAACTTCGCCCTTTGGTGCGGTTTTGGATAGCCCGTTAGAGCAGTCTGATAAAATTGTCTATGTGCACCAAACGCCCAATCCTTCAACTATGTTTCCGGCTAAGACTGATAATGATTTTCATTCCAGTGCTGGCGCAATTTATAGTTGCCGCACCGACCGCACTGGTTTTGCCTGTGGCCAGTGGATGTGTCAGGTAAACGGTCCGGAGAAATCTGACGGTAGAATTGACCCTGATAAACTTGGCAAGGCTTGTACCGTGGCGGCTAAAGTCTCGTCTTATTGCGGCGTAACGCCAGCTTGCCCTGATGGCCAAACCTGTGGCGGCAAGTACCTGAAAGACCAGCCTTATATGTGCACTGGCACTAATCCGGCCATAATCATTCCGGGTAGCGATGGCGTAGCCGTGCCGGCGGATAAACTGTACACGCCTTTGCAGGAAATCTTTACTAAGGTTTATAAAAAATACATTTGGTCTGGTAAATGCAGTAATGGCAGTGATTGCAGTAAGAATGATGATTGTGCGGATAAGAAGTGTAATTTAGCTTATTATGCGGCTAACGATGCAATTCCCAATGATGATATT
>JACRFM010000029.1 GCA_016234305.1 Candidatus Kerfeldbacteria bacterium | reverse complement strand
TTGCGATGCCCGTCCTCTACCCCTTGCACCCCTCGTTCCTGGCACGCTAGGAAAGGAATTTTACAGGGTGGCAAGAGAATAAAAGTCCTTCGTCACCAGCGCGGCGGTTTAGGAAGATGTGTGACAAGCAGGGTGACATAAGTGCAAGGCAGCTCCTTGTATGTTATGTATCAATCAAGCCTGTTTTAAATGCGAGAATAGTTTAGCCGCCCTTTGGGACCCCAAAATTTTTTCCAATTTGTTCAAACTAGTCAAACGCAAATTCTTTAAATCACCAAATTCTTGTTTTAATAGTTTTTTGGTTTTTGGACCCACGCCTGGTAACTCGTTCCAGGCTGATTTAAGGTTGCGCCGGCGGTGGCGTTGGCGGTAAAAGATTATGCCAAAGCGATGAGCTTCATCACGCAATTGTTCCAAGAGCAAAAGTCCCGGGTTATTTGATTCCAGGCGTAGGGGCACCCTCTGGTTAGGCAGGTAAATTAATTCTTCAGCTTTGGCCAAGGCAATAATTGGCACAGTCACACCATAGCTGTTTAAGACTTTTTGTACAGTTGAGAGTTGCCCGGTGCCGCCGTCCAGCATAATTAAATCCGGTTTAGGCCAATCCTGGTTTTTAGTAAAGCGGCGGGCAATAACCTGGGCAAGCATCGCCACGTCATTGGGTTTAGTTAAACCCTTAATTTTAAAATGGCGGTAACTTTTAGGGTCAGGCAGGCCCTTGGTTAAGACCACCATCGCGCCCACTGCTTCTTGTCCTTGGATGTTGGAAATGTCGTAGCCTTCTAGGCGTTCGGGCAGTTTGGCTAAATTGAGTTCGGTTTGTAAGATTTTAAGACCGCGCTCAGCTCTCACAGATTGTCGTTCCCAGCTGGTGCGGCTTTGTTCCAGAAAATTTTGAGCGTTAAGGGCGGCCAGTTTGACCAAATCACGTTTGTAACCGCGCTGGACTACAGTTAATTTAATTTTTCCAATAAATCTGGTCTGTATTTTAATTGGTATATAAGCGTCGTGCGGCGGATTGGT
The DNA here is from genome assembly GCA_016234305.1 of Candidatus Kerfeldbacteria bacterium. GTDB lineage: Bacteria > Patescibacteriota > Patescibacteriia > Veblenbacterales > UBA10138 > JACRFM01. The sequence continues at coordinate 4,873 of JACRFM010000029.1, read as the reverse complement.
AACCAGCGTATAGTATTGCGGTAAAAAATCTTCCCAAATTTCCTCAGCCGGCAGACCGCGAGTGTGTTCCAGTAGAAAATTTTGAGTATCAAGCAGATGGCCGTGGCGGATTGGCAAATGGCAAACCGCCGCTAAGTCCAAATATTGATACAAACCAAAAACATCAAAACTACCTGGTTGCGGACTAAGGGCGCTTTGTTTAACAATAATTTGCTCCAACGATTTAATCTGGTCTCGTTGCTTGGCCGCCAGTTCAAATTTTTTAGCTGCGGCCGCGCGGCTCATAGTTTGCTTAAGCTCGTTAATAATTTGTTCGGTTTTGCCTTGTAATATTTTTTCCGCTTGTTTTAGTGAACGCCGGTAGATTAATTTGCTTTGGGGCGTGAAGTTGTGCCCCAGGCAACGACCGAGGCGGGCGGCAAAACAGGATTTGTTTGGCGGGTTAGAGCAACTTTTAAGGCCAAAGATTTTTTTAAGCAAATAAAAAGTGCGACGGGCGGCTATGGCCGAAGTATAAGGGCCAAAATATTTCACACCTTTAATTTTAGTGGTGCGCTCCAGGCTTACCTGCGGCCAGTCAGCGCGATAGTCAATCGCCAGATAGAGCCAGCTTTTATCATCTTTTAAAACCACATTATAGAGTGGACGGTATTGCTTGATTAAATTACTTTCCAGTAGCAGCGCCTCAGTTTCATTTTTTACTCTGATGGTCTCCAGGCTGGCAATAAGAGCGACCATAGTTTGTTTGGCCGGGTTCAGGTTAGCCTCATTTTGAAAATAAGAATTTACTCGGGCGCGCAATGATTTAGCCTTGCCCACGTAAAGAAGCCGTTTGTTTTTGTCAAAAAACTTATAGACACCGGGCGCGTCCGGAAGTTTGTTTAACTGGCGTTTAAGAATGAGATTCATATCTTTGATGTTAATATAAATTGCTTTATTTACCAATGTTTTGCCGCGGGGTGGAAATATTAAATCTGGATATTATTCTAGGTAAGCAGATAAATTTAATGTTTTTGGCTAGGTTGTCGTATTTTATTGTTTGGTTTTGGCCTTAAACCTTGACTTGGCTTGACAGGCGGAGTATAGTTGAACCTACTTTGCGTCTTTTTTGTTTTTTATGGCTAAGGCAAATTCAAAAAATAAATCAACCGCGATGCACGCGGGCAAGTCATTCAAGAACGGTTCGGCCAATGGTTCGTCGGTGATAGTTAAAAACGGGAATCAGATTGTGATTCGCGGTGCGCGCGTGCATAATTTAAAAAATATTTCCTTAAGTATCCCTCGGGATAAATTGGTGGTAATTACCGGTTTATCCGGTTCCGGCAAATCATCACTGGCCTTTGATACGATTTATGCCGAAGGGCAGCGTCGCTATATTGAATCGTTGTCATCTTACGCCCGCCAGTTTCTGGGCATGATGGATAAGCCGGACGTAGATCGGATAGACGGGTTATCGCCGGCTATTTCTATTGACCAGCGTTCCACTTCGCATAATCCTCGCTCCACCGTGGGCACCGTTACGGAAGTTTATGATTATTTGCGTTTGCTTTATGCCCGTGTGGGTGTGCCGCATTGTCCTAAATGCGGTCGTGAAGTTGCCAAACAGTCAATTGACCAAATTATTAAACGTTTGAATAAGTTGCCGGTTGGCACGCCTTTATCGTTGCTGGCGCCGGTGATTCGCGGCCAAAAAGGCGAGCATCGGGCGATTGTAGCTGAATTAAAAAAAGCCGGTTATGTGCGGTTGAGGTTTGATGGCAATCTTATGTCTATGGATGAGGCGGAAGATTTACGGGTAGATAAACAGAAAAAACATTTTGTGGAAGTGGTCGTAGACCGCGTGACCGTGTCCAGTGAAGCTGATGATATCGCTCGGTTGGCTGATTCTTTGGAAACGGCTTTGGATTTGGGTGATGGCATTATTAAGGTCTGGCGGCAGGATACCAACGAGGAGATATTATTTAGTCAGCACTTTTCCTGTCCGCATTGTCAAATTGATTTGCCTAACATAGAACCAAGAAGCTTTTCTTTTAACTCTCCCTATGGAGCTTGTCCGGGCTGTACTGGCCTCGGCACTAAACTGGAAATTGACCCGGATTTGATTATTCCCAATCGGCGTTTATCCATTGCGGAAGGAGCCATTCGCCCCTGGTCCAGAACTTCGGCTAATCAGACTTGGTATTATCGTATTTTGGAAGCGGTGGCGCAGCATCATGGTTTTTCTCTGCTCACGGCAGTTAACAAACTTTCAGCCCAGGATTTAAAGATGATTTTATCCGGTACGGGCGAGCAAACTTACAACGTTAATGCCAGTGCGGGACAGAACGGTAAGGTGCGTGAATTTTATACGACTTTTGAAGGCGTGATTCCTAATTTGGAACGACGCTATCGTGAAACTGAGTCTGATTATATTCGCGCGGAAATTGAACGTTATATGCGCACTTGGCCTTGTCCGGCCTGTGCGGGGCGGCGTTTGAAACCGGAAGTTTTGGGGGTAACGGTTAATAATATAAATATTGCGGATTTAACCAGCCAATCAATCACTGGCGCTTTAGCCTTTTTTCAAAATTTGGAAAACCGGACGGTTTTAGCCGAACGTGATTATAAAATTGCGCGCCAAATAATTAAGGAGATAAAAGAGCGTTTAAGTTTTTTGTCAAACGTGGGCTTGGATTATTTAACTTTGGACCGAACGGCCGCGACCTTGTCCGGCGGGGAGGCCCAGCGTATTCGTCTGGCCACGCAAATTGGCTCGTCGCTGGTGGGCGTAATTTATATTTTAGACGAACCCTCTATTGGTTTGCACCAGCGGGACAATGAAAAACTTATTACGACTTTGCGGCGTTTGCGCGATTTAGGTAATACGGTGATTGTGGTGGAACATGATTATGAAACTATGATGGCGGCTGACCAGTTGATTGATATTGGGCCAGGCGCGGGTAAACACGGCGGCGAGGTGGTGGCTCAAGGTACGCCGCTCGAGGTATCTAGAGTTAAAAGCTCTTTGACTGGCCAATATTTAGCCGGCAAATTATCCATTCCCGCGCCGACAGCTTATCGCCGCCACCAGGGCAAAAAGTTATCTATTAAAGGGGCGGCCGAATTTAATTTAAAAAATATTGATGTGGATATTCCCTTAGGTAATTTAGTCTGTATTACGGGTGTATCCGGTTCAGGTAAATCTACTTTAATGACGGAGATATTGGCTAAATCTTTAGCCCAACATTTTTTTAATGCCAAGGATTTGCCGGGCAAGCATAAGGCGATTACCGGTTTGGAACATATTGATAAGGTAATTAGCATTGACCAATCGCCCATTGGCCGCACGCCGCGTTCCAATCCGGCGACTTATACCGGCGTTTTTACTTATATTCGTGATTTGTTTTCCGAGCTGCCTGAAGCCAAGATTCGCGGTTATGACCCGGGCCGGTTTTCTTTCAATGTTAAGGGCGGCCGCTGCGAAGCTTGCGAGGGCGACGGTTTGGTGCGCATTGAGATGCACTTTTTACCAGATGTTTATGTGGAATGTGAAGAGTGTCACGGCCAACGTTACAATCAACAAGCTTTGGAGATTCATTACAAAGGTAAAAATATTTCTGGTATTTTAGAAATGACAGCCGAAGAAGCTATGAACTTTTTCAGCAATGTGCCGATTATTCACGATAAGCTCAAAGTGCTGCATAAAGTCGGCTTGGGTTATATTCATTTGGGGCAAAGCGCTACCACTTTGTCGGGCGGCGAAGCCCAGCGCATTAAACTGGCCACGGAACTTTCCCGCCGTTCAACTGGGCGCACGCTTTATATTTTGGACGAGCCGACCACCGGACTCCATTTTGAAGATGTTAAGCGCTTGTTGCACGTCTTGAACGAACTGGTGGAGCGCGGTAATACCGTGCTGGTGATTGAACATAACTTGGATGTTATTAAATGCGCTGATTGGATTATTGACCTGGGGCCTGAGGGCGGGGAAAAAGGCGGGGAACTGGTGGCCGCCGGTACGCCGCGCGACCTCGTTAAAATTAAACGCAGTTATACCGGCCAGTGGCTGAAGAAGGTGTTGTAATCTTGTTGAGGGTTGTTTTTGTCATTTACCCATTTCCGCCAGAGGCGGACAGGCGCGAGAAAGGGTAAATGGGTGTTTTTTATGCTATTGACAAATTATGGCTTAGGTATTAAAGTAGATTGAAAATCAAATTAAAAAGTGTTCGTTAACTAATTAAAAAACAAAACCATAAATAGCAAGGAGATTAAAATGAAAACATTAGTTATATCAAGTGGATTGTTGTCTATTGCGTTTATTCTGTTTTTATTTTTCTTATTAGTTGGCATCGCATTAATCCATGGCTTTTCGGTTGCTAAACTAAAAACTAAAGTGAGGTATAAGGTGATTTGGGGAGTATTTTTGTTGGTTATTGCGCTGGCCGTTGCCGCTACCATTGTATGGTTATGGGTAAATTATCCTCCGCGTCACATAAAGTTATTTCAGAACGAAGTGGCATTATTAAGAACAGAGGAAGATTTGTATAAATTTCAAAGTGACGCAACTGTGTTTACCAATGGAAAGTATATTATTTTTCCCAATAATGCCGGTATATTTTATTGTGATGTCAAAGTTAAGCTGTCACTGGTGTTACAAAAAATGTATAAAAACCAGTCGGTTGTATTCACAGTCTATTTTAATTATTCTAGGGAACTCAATGAGTATTACTCGAAGATAGTTGAATTGGCCGGTCCTGACGGGCGGTTTACGGAAAATTTGTACCATAAAGTTAGCGCCTATGCGGATAAATACGAATTAACTGGTAAGGATTGCTCTTGGGAAATGGAAATGCAGAAATATTTGTCTCCGTACGTTGAAAAATTAGGACCTCAA
>JACRFM010000027.1 GCA_016234305.1 Candidatus Kerfeldbacteria bacterium | reverse complement strand
GCTGTAGGTGGCAGCCGCTTGGGTAAAGTTTATCTGGTTGAGCTCAATAGAATTTTTAAGATTGTTAATTTTTCTCAAGGCTTGGTCATGGCTGGTGGGGTCGTTATTTAGGTGGGTCAAGATGGTCAAACGCCATAAATAAGGTTCAATCACGTATTGCTCATAGCTATTCAGGCTTAAACCTAAATTATAGTTAATGAATCTGGTCAGCGTTTCCTTGGAGCCGAATTCGCTTTGTAGATTTTCCCAAAGTTGATCGCGGTTTAAGTCACTCACCTTCAGATTATTTTGCCGAGCAATTTGTTGTAAAATGTAATTTTCTACTATAACCTCTTTGGCTAGTTGTTCGGCCGCCTCGACACTCATCTCTGTACGTTTATTGGGCCAACGATTAAGGCGTTGAATTAATAATTTATGGCGGGCAAATTCACCGTAAGTTACCAGATGATTATTTATAGTTATCACCGGTACGGCTAAAATTTCCGCCACTTTTGGTATTTTTCGGTCAAGACGGAACCAAATAATAGCACTATAGAAAACGGTAGCCAGGAATAGTCCTAACAGTAAATAAAGGTGCCAGCCCTTCCAATTGATAAGGCGGTGCCGTTTTGTACTTTTACCAGTTAAGGATTTTATATGGGCAGTAGCCGCAGACAGAGCCGGGCTAGATTTAAACGGTTTGGTTGGGGGCGGCAAGGAAAGTGTTTTAGCTAGCGGCGGCGGTACCACTTTAACTTCAACTGCTTTAGGTTTTGCCTTTTTAATGATTTTAATTGGTTCAGTTTCAGTGACAGCTGGTATGGTTTCCGGCGCCACTTTAACCACCGCGACTGGTTTAACTTCCGGCCTTAAATCTTCTATAATTTCTTTACGCCATAATTCTATATCTTTGCTATAATCAATTTTTGCTGATTCAGCGGGTACCGAAGTTGCGGTTTTAGTTATAGTGTCAGTCGCGTCTTTGTCAGCTTCGTCAACTATGTCATTGAGACGTACCACCATATCTTGTTCCGGTTTAGGGTTAGTTAAAGTATCTTGACTTGATTTAGAGTCAGTTAAATTTGCCTCGCTTGTTGGAGTGGTGGTTTTAGGTCTTTTGGTGGGTGGCATAATTTAGGGAAAAAAATATTTAAGCCATTTTTTCCAATTGGTTGGTTGGGCGGTTGTCAGGTTACTTGTTTTGGTCGTAGCGGCGGCCGAAGTTCCAACATCATCTATACCTGGTACCACAATTACATGCTCGCCTGGTTTTTGCATATTGAATTGTAACCTAGCCACCCGTTCTTTGAATTCCGGCGTAGCCAGGTAGGCCAGCAGGCGGTTTAGTTCCTGGTTCTGGCTTTCCAAAGTGCTAATGTCATTTTCAATTTTGTTTATTTCGCTGTGCAACTCGTTGTAACGTATAATACCTTTTACGACCCCGAAGCCAACTAAAAGTAAGGCTACCACCGCCGCCATCATAAAAAGACGTGAAGTTACTAAGCTCCAAAAATTAAAATTGTTTTCCATAACTAATCTTAGTATATCAGGTGGTTGGACTTATCGTCCATTAGCTATAAATTGGCTAGCGCTTGCGCCAAGGCTCTTTTTACAATAGAATAAAAGTTACCGATGTATTATTAGGTTTTATGTCACGTCGCAATCGTCACGAAAAAATTTGGATAGTCTTAAGTATCATCGTCGCCGTTATGATGGTGCTTTTTACCATTAGTCCGGCTTTGCTTGGTTATTAATCCTGCCGGCTGATTAAAGCCAGGTAGGCTGTTGGCGGAATAGCCAGGCGGCCTTGCAAACGCATACGCTTTTTGCCGGCTTTTTGTTTTTCCAATAGTTTTCGTTTACGGGTGACGTCACCGCCATAGAGCTTGGCCGTGACGTCTTTGCGTAAGGCTGGAATTCGTTCCGCCGCGATGATGCGGCCGCCCAGTTTAGCCTGAATTTTAACTTCAAACAATTGGCGCGGCAATAAATCTTTAAGCCGATGAATAATGTGGCGCGCCCGGCGATAAGCTTCATCACTGTAAACAATCGTCGCTAGCGGTTCAACTACCTCATCAGCGACCATAATATCCAGGCGCTCTATGTCACAAGGCTGATATTTGGCGAATTCATAATTTAAGGAGGCATAGCCGGCGCTGGCGCTTTTTATTTGGTCGTAAAAATCAACCAAGATAGCGCTCAACGGCAATTCGTAATGAAGTATCGCCCGCCCGCCCGCGCTCGCCTGCCCCAAGTAGGAAGTATTTAAATATAAACCGCGGTATTCTTGGGTGATTTTAATAAGGTTGCCCAGGTACTTTATAGGCGTAACAATATCGGCTTTAACGATTGGTTCGGAAATTTTTTTGATTCTGTCAGGACTGGGGAGCTCCAGCGCCCCGCGGGCAATTTGTAAGTGATTTTGTTGATTTAAAACCTCATAAGCCACCGACGGCGTGGTTACTATGACCTCTACGTTATATTCGCGTTTTAAGCGTTCGCGAATAATATCCAGGTGCAACAACCCCAAAAAACCACACCGGAAGCCAAAACCCAGGGCAGCTGAGTGTTCACCTTCATAAGTTAAACTGGCGTCATTTAACCTTAATTTATCCAGTGCTTCGCGCAGATGTCCGGCTTCATGGCCCAGGCCAGGATAAAAACCGGCAAAAACCATGGGTTTAACTTCGCGGTAACCAGGCAAGGCGGCTCCCGCCACCGGCAGAGTGCTGATGGTATCACCTACTCTGGCTTGGCGAATATTTTTAAGTCCTGTAACCACATAGCCAATTTGACCAGCGGTTAATTTGGCTGCAGGTTGCATTTTGGGAGTATAAATGCCAACTTCTAAAATTTCGCCCACGGCGCCGCTGCCCAAGAAAATAAACTTTTCGCCAGCCGTTATTTGACCGTCAATCAGGCGGACAGAAGTTACTACCCCGCGATAGTCGTTGTAATTAGAATCAAAAATTAAACCGCGGGTGGCGGAGTTTGCAGTCAGGGGCGGCGGCGGAACATTTTTAACCACCGCGTTTAAAAGTTCAGCCACACCCTGACCGCTTTTAGCCGAGACTTTATAAATCTCAGTCGGGTTGATTTTCAGCAAATCGCTCAGTTCGGCCATAACTTCATTTAAATTGGCTGCCGGCAAGTCTATTTTATTGATTACCGGAATGATGGTTAAGTTATGCTCACGCGCTAATTCCAGGTTAGCAATCGTTTGAGCTTGCACGCCTTGACTGGCATCAACCAATAAAATGGCGCCCTCCACAGCTTGCAAAGAGCGTGAAACTTCATAAGTAAAATCCACGTGTCCCGGAGTATCTATTAAGTTAAACTGATAACCTTGCCATTGCATGGTAACAGGCTGCAGTTTAATGGTGATGCCGCGTTCGCGTTCCAAATCCATTTGGTCCAGCATTTGGTTACGCATTTCCCGTTTTTGGATAGTGCCGGTTATTTCTAAAAAACGGTCAGCTAAAGTTGACTTACCATGGTCAATGTGCGCGATAATGCAGAAGTTGCGAATGTGGCTATTCATATTGATTAACAACTAAACCTACTTGTCTCGAATTAGTTTTTTCCGGATTCATATTTAAGCAGTAAACGTCTCAGGGCGGTCAGGTAATTACGTACAAAATTTACTTCCGGTAATTGCCAGTAAATAGTAAGTAGAATATAAAGGAGCAAGCCGGCCGCTGCCGCACTAAAGCCTTGCGTAAAGATGCCGATAAAAGTATGCATATCTACCAGGGGCGCCAACCAGTGTAAAGTTAAGTAAGCCGCGCTGCCAGCTGCCAAAGTCGCGAGGGCTATATATTTGGTGCCGCTGATAATGTAGTCAGCGCCGAGCGATGGTATTTTACGCGCCAGCTGGGTTATTAACAGTATTAAGTTCAACGAACTGGCGGTAACATAGGCTATACCTACTCCCGCTAATCCTAAGGGCCGCAGGGTTATGAGTAATGTCAGATTAACCGCAATACTAATAAGTGATATTAAAACCGGCGTGCGGGTGTCGGTTAAAGCGTAAAAAGCCCGTGAAACTATAGGAATCAAACTGTCGGTGATTAGAGCTAAAGACAAATAACCTAAAATTTGGGCAGTGCGGATAGTGTCGTTCCAGTTAAAAGCACCGCTGCCTAAAATTATTCTAACTATTTGAGCCCGCAGTATCAGCAGCAGCACCGCCAGGGGGATAATATAAAATAAAATGCGCCGCACGCTGGCAGCGAATTGACGGGAAAATTGCTGGCTGTTGCCGGCCACATAAGCTTCGCTAAAAATTGGGAAAACCGCAATCGCTAAAGATACACCAAAGACGTTTATGGGAAAGCTCTGCAGATTAGCAGCCAAGGTAAAAGCCGCCAGACTGCCTACGCCGAGACGCGAAATAAAACTGGTAATGACAATATTATTGATGGAACTTGCCGCCAGTCCCAGGGTGCGCGGTATAATCAGCTTAACAACTTGTTTAACACTCTGGCTGTTCCATTTGGGCCGGAGATGCCAACGATAGCCTAAATCGCGCACCGCCGGCAGTTGTATTAACAAATGAAGAAAACTGCCGCCGATTACTCCCCAAGCCAGCGCCATGGGTCCTAAAATCGGTACCAAAAACCAAATGCTGCCTAAAATGCCGGCATTATAAAGCACGGGCGCTAAAGCATAAGGTAAAAATTTTTTTTCAGCCTGCAAAACACTGCCTAAAACATTGGAAGTGCCGAAGAAGATAATTGCCAGCAGCATGAAGCGCGTTAGTTTAACGGCCAGGGTTTGAGTGACTGTATCAAAACCAGGGGCGATTAAGGGCAATAAGCGGTCAGCAAAAATAATGCCCCCAGCGGCCAAAACCAGCAAAACCGCCAGTAATATATTAATAATGGCCGAAGTCAGCTGCCAGGCGTCAACTTGTGATTTTTTCTTTAAACCAATAAATACTGGAATAAAAGCCGAGGCAATTGCTCCCAGGACAAAAGTGTTAAAAATAAAATCCGGTATTTTAAAAGCGGCATAGTAGGCATCAAGCACACTACCCGCTCCAAAAGTACCGGCCAACAAACGATCCCTGACTACACCCAAAACCCGGGACAAGACGGAGAAGCTGGCAATAAGTAAGGCCGCCATTGATGGCTGATAGATTTTAGGACCCAGCACCGACATGATTAATGATGATTAAGGGCAAGTTTGTCATTTTGATAATTAGCTTCTGCCGGAGACCATTTATTTAAAAGTATAAATAAAATCGTTCCAGTAGGCTGGAGGTGAGAAGGCTTAGAGGAACCAAATGTTGGTATCCAAGCGAAGGGAGTGTACAACTTATACTTTTAACAATATAACCGTACAGTTCCCATGTCATTCTCGTTTGACCCCCAACCTACTAAAACGATCGTAGTTAGTATAGCAAATTCAGATGATTTGTCAAGAGATTTTGGGCGCATTAAAAACTATCAAAAAAGTGTTTATGAGGCAGGGATATGATAAGTAAAAAATGTTAATTAAATGAGCTTCCGCGGCCTTAAGGCCGATAGTATCCAAGCGGAATCCTTCTTCTAGCCGCCAACCCTCCCTCGTCCTCCTCAGGAGAACTACGGAGGGTTATTTCCGCCTTTATCCACCCGCTAAAGGCGCGGGGTTTTAGGCAAAACCCCGCTAAGCGGGGCGAAAGAGAATAAATTATTCATGAATTTTTTCAACAATCAGGGCATAATATTCATCTTTAAGCCAAGTGTTGTTAAAATTGATGGTTTTATTGGCTGATTCAAAAGTTAAATCATTGGAACCACGTTGCCAGCGCAGACGCCACTGGGGCGGCAAGGTAACGTGTGAAGAAAACTGAATCGGGCCAGTGCCGGCTTGGTGCTGGAAAAAAACTTGGTAACGCCTTAAATCTTGCCAACTGGAATCCGGACGCAGTACAAAAGGTAAGCGGTATAATAAACGCGCGGTGGCGGTTTCGCCCGGACTGACGCTTAACCAGTTAGCAAACACCGTTTTGCCCAGTTCTTCACTAATGCGAGTTTGTGAAGGTTGGTGCAGAGCGATAAATTGTTCGTGGCTAAGGAGGTCTTGGTCGTATTCGGCGTCCGGTGGCACCGCCCGGTAGTAATTTTCTGGCGGCGGCGTAAAACCATCAGCTTCCAATAAGACCGAGCCGCGCGGCACATAAAAACGAACATAATCAACATTACGGCGGCTGGCCCACAAATCTTGCGGATTACCGTTATGCTGACGGGTAAATTTAAGTTCAACCGTCATGGTGCCGTCCGAAGCAATATTTACCTGGTGATTAACTTTTTCACTGGTTACCAAGTCGGTTTTACCGCCGCCGATATTGGTTCTAACTACGGCCAAATAATCCAGCGGCGCTTGTTTAATTTCGCCACCCCAGCCGTAAGTGATTACTTGGGATTCCAACTCGGGTGATTTAAGGTAAATTTGCAGGTCGCGTCCAGTTAGGGCTTTTTCCAGGGCCAATAGTAAACCAGGCTGCTGGGAGGCGGGCAGATTAATAATTTTGTTGATTAAGAGCGGCGCCAAATCAGCAATAAATTGCTTAGGGCGGTTTAAGCGCCGGTCATATTCTATTTCCACGGCTGACTGCGTGGTACGATAAAAATTATCAGCCGTCAGAACCTTACCATAAGCCGGAAAATCTATCGGGCCGGTTAGTTTAAGCAAATCAACAACCAGATTAGCGGTGATGGCCACTACTCCATCGGCGCGGGGCGCGCCGGACTGTTCCAGGAACCAGAGGATTTTTTTAGCACTGGTGGGAAAATCAAACCACCAATTAGCGTCTTGCAGCTGCCAAACACCGCGGACCAGACGGATTGGTTCGGGCGGACGAATGGTGCGTTTTAATTGTCCTTGAAAATCATAAGGTCCGCCGCCGGGAATATTGACTTGTTCTATCTGACCATTGGTTATGGTCATTAAAGCCAAACTGCCCATAAAACCGCCGGTGGGCCTCAGCTCACTGGGATTTTGAAAAATAAATACAAAAGTTTTGTCCTGGTTGTTATTATCGCTGACGGCCTGTTCGATAAATTGCGGTAAGGTAACAAAGTTACTTAATTGAGAAGTCAGATGTTTGAGTTCAGCCTGCATGGTTATAAGGGCAGTGCGCAAGGCCGGCGGCACGACGTTCGGGTCAACTTTATCTAAATACGAATTAGCCTGGTCAAGGTGGTATTTTATTTGTTCAACCGAGGTTTTGATTGATTGTAGGTTTAAAGAAAGGTTAGACGGATTACTGGCCGTAGCCATTTGCAGAGTTCGCCAGGCAGCCACGGCTTCAGCCGCCGCTTGGCTTATTTCATGACTAGTGGCGATTAGATAATTGCCTGAAGCATATTGTTGCGGTTTGCCTGGGATTAAACTGAGTAGTTTCCATAATTTATCCGGCCAGGAATGAATTAAACCAGTGGCGCTACTAAAGGTGGCGGCGGCGGAACGGAAATTTTGTTCAGCCTCCGCCAGGTGTCCTTGGTTTAGCTCGTTGACGCCAGCCTTAATGGCCGCGGCGCCAACCTCTGTATAATTTATTATCTGGGCGCGCCGTTCGCCTAGTTGTTGCCAAATGGCTATGCCTTTAAGCGGTAATATCAATAGTAGCGCCAGCACCACAAAACTAAACAGTTGCGACCAGCGCCGCCTGTCCCAGTCAGTTGTCAGCCCAATTAACTGCTCCTCGGGCCAGTTAATTTTGTTTAGTAAACTATAGGGGTAGCTTAGAGTTTTTTTAACTGCTTTATAAAAAAAAGTAATATCGGAAAATATAGCTCTAAATACCAATTTAGTTTCCTGAAGCCTATCCTTAAAAGTAGGTTTAGTTTTATCACTGCTGGCAATCGTCAATGCCTCTGAGGGTAATTTGTGATTAGCTTCTAAAGCTGCCGGCGACTTAATGGCTGACTTAGCATTTGAATTGCCACTTGGATTGGTTAAAGTATCAGACGGGCGGAGATTTAAGAAATGTTTTGATAGCAAAACTTTAGAGTGGCCGCTAATGTGTATCTGTCCATTTTTGAAATATACTCTCCACCACGGCCAGGTAGTTTTGTGATGCAGGCTGTCGCTAGTTTTACTGTTAGTTTTCATATTACCATTATTAGTAATAGTTTAGGTTAATTTGTCTAAAAATTCAAACTATCCGGTTCGGTTAGTGATTTTTCCGCCTTCGCAGAAGACCTCGGGCGGCCTACTCCGCCATGTTTAGCGGGACTTGGAAGGCTCGATGAGCCTGTGGAGGCTTCATTGGAAGTTAAGTCTTGATAAATTTTTAGATAGACTCGCGCCGCCGCCGGCCAATTGTATCTATTTAAAATATTTTTAATTATGGATTCGTTCAAAAGACAAGCGGTGTTTAATTTTACCAAGCTGGCGCTAATTTCACTCTCGACCCGGGGATTAAAATAAATAGGCACCTCCCCCAGGACTTCATGCATTACGGGAATATCAGCCACGGCCAGGGGTATACCTTGGAGCAGAGCCTCCAAAGGCCCAAAACCAAAACCCTCAGCGAGTGACGGCAAGATATAGCCGGCCGATTTTTGATATAAAGCCGTTAATTCAGCTTCACTCGCCTCTCCCCAAAAAATAACCTCTTGGTCGATTTTTAATTTTTGGGCAAATTCTTTTAAGCGTTCCATAAAAAAATCAGTGCGCCCGACAATTATTAATTTAGACGGCGGCAAAGCTGTCAGGGCTTTGGACCAAGCGATAAGCAGACTTTCCAAATTTTTATGAGGATAAGCTGCGCCCACTGCCAGGAAATAGTTAGCCGGTAAATTCTGAATTACAGCGGCTGGGGCAGGCTGGCCTAGCCCTGGATAGATAACTTGAATTTTATTTTTAGTAAAGGGATAGTAGTTACTAATATCCGCCGCCGTCGCCCGGCTGACGGCTATGATTTTTTGGGTTCGCTGTAAACTTCGTTTAACTATTAGCTTATAAGCAAACAATTTAAATCGGTAATACCATTTAGGCAAAGTAGTGGCCCGCGAATCAGGAAAATGATTAATAATCAAATCATGCACGGTAACTATGAACGGTGTGCTACCCAGTAAAGGTACATTGATATGCGGCCAATGGACTAAGTCGGCTTTAAGTTTTTTAATTAAGCCGGGCAAAAATAACTGCTCCCGAATAGTGTACTGACGCCACGGCGTTTTAATTAAAGTAAGGTTATCACCCAGCCCGGCTGGTTGCTCGGGATTATTGGGGTTTATCAGTATTAAATAAGTATTAATTTTATCAAGTTTGGTTAATTCGGCAATCAAACCTTTAAGATAGCGGCCTAAGCCGCGATGGTAAGTTCCATAAAGTCTGGCATCTATAATAATCCGCATAATTTTAAAACCCAGCTTACGACTTAAAATAATCCAAATATTGCCCGGCGGCTTTAGTCCAACTAAATTTTTGGGCGCGAGTACGACCGGCTGACTGATACTTTTCTCTGGCCTGGCCGTCTTGGCTAAGCCAAAGTATCGCTTCCGCCCAAGCCTCGCTTGAATACGGGCTGAGTAACAGCCCGGCACCGCCTACCACCTCTGGTAAGGACGAAGTTTGACTGGTAATAACCGCGGTTCCGCTGGCCATAGCTTCGAGCGGCGGAATGCCAAAGCCTTCATAGAAAGAAGGATAAAGAAATAAGCTGGCGCCGCTGTATAACAAGAGTTTGTCGGCGGCTTGAACATAACCGAGTATATGCAGACGCTGGCGATAAGGATAAGATTTAATCAGTCTTTTTAATTTTCCATTATTCCAACCCCAGGCGCCGGCGATTACTAAATCATAAGGAAAGTCTGGTTGAATTTTTAATATCTGGGCATAGGCCCTAAGCAATAGTTCATAATTCTTGCGCGGTTCAATCGTGCCTAAACTTAATAAATAATTAGCCGGTAAATTATATTTTCGTCTAAAGTCATTAAAATCTGATTGCCCGGGTTTGTTAAAATAAGATTCATTTACCCCGGGGTAAATAATTCTAATTTTGTTAGGTTTAATTTGCGGCACCAAAGACATTAGATCGTCAGCCGTGTGCTGGGAAACGCAAACTACCTCTAGCTTAGCCTGGGGTATTTGTTTTAATAATTTTTTAACAACTGCAAAATACCACAGTCGGCTCTTAAATTTAAAAAATTCCGGCCAATATACAAAAGCTAAATCATGGACAGTTAAAACCGCTTTTAACCCGGCGGCTAAATTTATAAAACTGGGATTGGGAAACCAGAAGGCGTCAAGTTTGCCAGTCGTCTTAAATATTTGCCGGTCAATGGGTTGTCCCAGTTTTAAACTAAGCAGGACATTATTAATTCGGTTGGGCAAATGTCGCCGCTGCAGCTTTAAAATTGACTCAAGTTCGGCCGGCAAATTGATTTTACCGGCCGCGTTAGCATAGCCAAACAGTTCAATTGACTTATCCAGTTGGGGAAAGATTCGTAAAATCTGCCAGGCATACTCGCCCACTCCTGCCAAATAATTATCCTGCAAACAGCGTAAATCAACTCCCAGTTTCATAACTTTATTTATTCAAACCGCTGATAAATTGCTGCCATTCGGCCACAAAACGTTCGCGACTGAATTTTTGAGCATGCTGCTTAATTTTCAGCGGGTCGTAATTTTCCTGTTTAAACCTGATAACCGTATCAGCCAGAGCTTCCCAGGTTTGCTCCCTGAATAGTTTTCCGCTCAGGCCGTCGGTAACAGTTTCGGTGGCGCCGCCGCTGGCATAGGCAATCACCGGCCGGCCGCAGGCCATACTTTCCACGGCCGTTATGCCAAAATCTTCTTCTTGGGGGTAAATTAAAGCCTGAGCATGAGCCATATAATAGGCCTTAGTTTCGTCACTTAGGTTGCCCAGAAATTCAATATTTGATTTAGCCATGGCTTTTAATTCAACTGCTTGCTCGCCATAACCTATGACTTTGAGCGGAATGTTAAGTTTATTAAAAGCTTTAATCGCCAGATCTACTTTTTTATAAGGTCTTAGCCGCGCTACTATTAAAAAATATTTTTCCGGCGCGACTGGTTCACCCCAAAGTTTAGTATTGACCGGCGGGTAGATAACTTGCGACTCACGGCGGTAGTATTTGGCTATTCTATCAGCCACAAAACGCGAATTAGCCACGTAGTGGTCTACTCGTTGGGCGGCTAAATAATCCCATTGGCGTAAGTAAGACAAAAAGACTGGTAGAATTTTTTTAACCCAGGTCGGTTGAGGCAAATCTGAAGTATAACTGTGGGTGTCGCTCCAGAGGTATCTGGTGGGAGTATGGCAGTAACAAATATTAAGAGCCGCTGGTTGCACTAAAACCCCTTTAATTAAGGCCGAGGCTGAGGTAATCACTAAGTCATAATTATGTAAATCAAATTGTTCAATAGCGAGTGGCATTAAAGCCAAATACCATTTAAAGAATTTGCTGCCGCCAGGCAGCCGGGCAATAAAAGAAGTTTTTATTTCCCAATTATCAAAATAATTGCCAACCGCGGCCCGGTCATGGAGCAGAGTAAAAATTGGCGCCTGCGGATAAAGCTGGTGAAATTCAGCCAGCACTCGTTCGGCGCCGCCAACTTGATTTAAATGGTCATGGGCTAAAGCTATGCGCATAGGTATTAAACTACATTCTGACGTTGTAATACGACCACCACGGTCTTAATAAGAATGACTAAATCTGCGCCCAGTGACCAATTCTCAATATAATAGTTATCCAGTTTAGCTTCATCAGCAAAAGACAAATTAGAACGTCCGGAAATTTGCGCCAGTCCGGTTATCCCCGGTTTAATATTTAATAATTTCAACTGATTTGCTTGGTAGCGGGCCACCTCGGCCGGTTCATGCGGTCTGGGGCCAACCAGCGACATGTCCCCTTTTACAACATTCCATAATTGAGGCAACTCATCAATTGACCAGCGTCTTAAAAAACGACCGACGGACGTAACCCTGGGATCGTTGGTCATTTTAAACAAAGGACCGTCGGGACGTTCGTTGTATTTTATTAGTTCAGCTTTTAATTTGTCGGCTCCTTTTATCATGGAACGAAATTTATATAATTTAAAAATCTGTTGTCTTTCACCGACCCTGGGCAAGCTGACAATTATCGGCCAGCTACTGTTAAGTATAACCGCCGCTCCTACTAAAATAAATAGCGGCATTAATATTATCATTAAGCTTAAAGAAATTAAAAAATCAAACAAACGTTTGACTATTCGGCCCCAGCCGTCCAAGGGAGTGCGCTTAATTTCAATCAAAGGCACGCCGGCCAAAGTGTGAACAACTACATTGTGCACCCCGGCGTCAAACATATCGGCCGCGTATTTAAAACCCAGATGGTGATTAGCGCAGTAATTTAGTACGGCTAAATTATAAGTATGGTCAATATTGGGGTCGCCAATAATAATTTCATCAATATTAGAAAAAGAGTCAAGTTCGGCTAAATTTGGCTCTCTCGCCGCCGCCACTACTTTATAGCCCAGTTTGGGTGAAGCCATAAACAAATCATGCAAAGCTTGGGTGGTAATATCGCGGCCAATTAATAAAACCCGAATCACTCCCCATCCCCTGCGATGTAAAGCCGCACGCAGTAAGCGTAAGGTGAATCGGCCCAGACTCACAAAAATTATAGATAAAGCCCAGCCGGCTAAAACAATAAAACGGGAGGAGAACAGGGTGGGATTAAAAAAGAACCAAACTATAATTAAAGCGGTGCCGGCGGAACAACTTAAAAAAATTCGTCCGATTTCTTGGGAAAATTTCAATTGCTGAATCAAATTATATAAACCGGCCAAAGCCATTAAAACCAGCCAGGCCGCTGACACTAAGGCCAATTTGGGCAGATATTGTTCAATGGGCAGATAGAATAAAATTGGCCGTACATCCGTGACAATAGTTTCAAAACGTAAACGGTAAGCAATCAGGCCGGCGGCAATTAACATTACATAATCAACCGGCAAGCTAAGGGTGGCTAAAATTAACTGCGATCTTTTCATACACTTAATACTAGTTAATTAAACCAATGGAAGCAAGATAGTTAAGCAAAAGCTGGTAGCAGCCTGCTGCTGAGTTCCCCTAGATAATCTAAAACCTCCTGATTAGGAGGTTTAGGTGCTGAACTTTAGGTTTCTATAAGCCGAATTCTGTTCCCGACCTTGGGTCGGGAGGTGATTATCTATCTTAATTCTGGTTCGCACCAGAATTCTAGCTACCAACCCGGCCGATGAACATCGGCCCTATTTGGTATTGCACCGGGTAGAGTTTACCTAGCCTCAAATGTCGCCATTTGAGCTGGTGGGCTCTTACTTTAATCGCCGTTAGCGACTTATTCCCGTTTAAGCGGGACCCACCGTTTCACCCCTTACCCCTTGAAAAATTCAAGTGGCGGGACTATTTTCTGTTGTACTTGTCCTGCGGCCGATTTACATCGGCCAACGGTTCCTGTTAGGAATTACCCCTCCCTTATGCGGGAGCGCTTTGGTGTTCGGACTTTCCTATCCAATAGCTATTATAAATAGCCTTGGATTAATCACCCGAAACCTGTTCAGCAATTCTTAGACTAGCAAATTATCCTAAAAAGTCAAGAGCCGGAGTGAGCAGCTGCTTCTAGTTTAATTCTTGTTTATCCAGTTTATCCAGCGCTTTATTAACTAAGGCATCGGCTCGTTTATTTAACTCGCGAGCGATATGGTGAAACTGGACTTTATTAAAATTTTGCAGCAAGTTCCAAATCTTGATAAATAGTTGGCCCAAAGCCTTATCTTTAATTTTATATTCCCGTCTCATTTGTTTTACCACCAGTTCACTGTCCAAATAACAATCAATTATTTCCGCTTTAAGTTTTTTGGCTTCTTGCAGCGCCGCCAGTAAAGCCTGGTACTCAGCTTGGTTATTGGTCGTTTCACCAATATAATGTCCCCAGGCTTTAACTAGTTTTCGCTTGTCGTCCAAAATCATCACGCCGATCGCCGCCGGACCAGGGTTACCGCGCGCGCCGCCGTCAGTATAAGTAATAAGATGTTTCATAGAATGTTATTTATATAGTAAAGCAAATTAGAAATTACGCTTCGTGATTCCTAATATCTACCACCTTAAGTTCCAGCTCACTACTGCCGCCCCATTCATTTAAGCCTACTTCGTAAACTATATCAACCGGTAGAGCAATTAAATTAAAATTAGCCGCCCCGTTGAAATAAATAAATTTTCTAATATCGCCATCATTGTCCCGGACGGTTAAACGCAAATGCTGGCCCAGATTACCCACGGCTTTAGTTTCCAAAATAGTCAAATTTTCCGATAAAAAGCGTGGCCGAAAATTATTCATGCCAAATGGTTCTAGTTCGGTAATAGATTCCACTAAGTGTAAGCTAAGCTGATTAAGTTGAAGTTTGATCTCAATGTTAAGATAGGGCGTTAGGTCTTGACTCGATAATAATTCAGCGCAGACAGTTTTAAATTTCTGTACGAACGCTTCCAGTTGGCCGGGTTTAATAGAGAATCCGGCCGCGCCTTTGTGTCCGCCATAATTAAGCAAATATTCCTGGCAATGACGCAGGGTCGCCACCAGGTCAAGTTGCTCAATACTGCGGCCTGAACCGGCTAATTTATCGCCAGCTTGGCAAATGACAATAGCTGGCAAATTATATTCTTGTACTAGTTTACCAGCCACTAAACCAACCATCCCGAGGGGCCAACCGGGCCGAAAAGCCTGCACGGCCAATTGACCGAGCGCCACCTGTCCGATTTGCTCTTTAGCTTGATTAAACATTTCCTCAGTCAGGCGCTGCCGTTCGCTGTTAGTTAAATTTAAAGCCCGGGCCAGCTCTTCGGCTTCACTTACATTTTCACTGGTTAATAAGGCATAGGCCGCATTAGCATGGTCCAAACGGCCGGCGGCATTGATGCGCGGCGCAATTTGGAAGCCGATAGTATAAGCATCTATTTTATCAACATTTATGCCAGCTTGATTAATTAATTTAACCAGGCCCAAACGTTTAGTCTTGGTTAAAACAATTAAGCCGTATTTGGTCAAGGTGCGGCTTTCACCTATTAAAGGCACCATATCGGCTACTGTGGAAATGGCTACTAAATCAAGCAGCCATTTTTCCCATGATTCACGTTCCGTATCTGGCAGCGGGCAACCCGGGTAACGCAACAATCCTTGAATTAATTTAAAGGCTACTCCCCCGCCAGACAGAAATTTAAATGGGTAAGTTTCGCCGGCCAAACCGCAATGGATTATGGCGTAGGCTTCAGGTAAATTATTTAAAGCTTGATGATGGTCAGTTACAATTACGTCAACTTTCAAAGTTTTGGCATAATCAATCTGCTCCAGGTTGGTTATACCGCAATCGCAGGTAATAATTAAATTAGCGCCTTTGTCACGCAAGTAATTTATCGCGGTTTTGTTTAAACCATAGCCTTCACGTTCGCGGTGTGGTAAATAAACTTCAGTTCGGCCGCCTAGTTTTTTTAAAGTGGAAGATATAATAATTGCCGCCGCTACGCCATCGGCGTCATAGTCGCCAAACACGCCAATTACCTCGCCCTTACCAATGGCTTCATAAATTCGTTCCACGGCCAAATTCATGTCCTGAAACAAAAATGGATTAGGCACGTCGCGTAACCAATCAGGATGCAGATACTCGTCAATCTTGCTTTGGGTTTTTAAATTACGATTGTAAAGCAGCTGCAACAAAATAGCGTCAAACTGGGGAAATAGTTCCACAAATTCGTTCGGCATGACTGGCGCAATTTGGTATTTTTTAGTTAGCATGAGTTATCACTTGACTTAATATACAACGGCGCTAAACTTTAGTCCATAAAACAAACACAATTGGAGGATTAAAATGAAAATTGAACACGCCTTAATACTGTTTATATGTGTATGTATGCCTATTATACGGGGAGTTTATTGTTTGGGCAAAAGTAAAATTAAACGCCCACACCCTTTTAAGTACATACTACTTTCATTAATACTTGGTGGGCTGGTAACCTTGTGTTTTTACTTACTAAAACCCATGGTTACTAATTTAATTACCCTTGCCATATTAATGTTTATTTTGGGACTTACGACCCAATATATCTTAGTTAAGGTCGGTAAAAATAAAAAATGGGTAATTGGCGAATTGCCCAGATATAATGAATGGTAAAAAATTAAGAAAAAAGTTTAAAACAGTCAGGAAGCATATATAGGCACCTGACTGTTTATTATAATCCGGTTTGGTTAAATTTTTTAATTAACTTAACTATTCCTTCCACTCCTCTTACCTCTACAATATCACCACTATGAAATACCTTAGTAGCTATCTTAGTTCCGATTACACAAGGGATTTTAAGTTCGCGGGCAATAATAGCAGCATGGGCAGTGGCACCACCTTCATCAGTCACTATGGCTTTTACACGCTTAAGATATGGCACTGAATCGGGTGTAGTCATGGCTGTAACTAATATGGCTCCTCGTTTTAGATTAGGAAAAGTATAGGCATCAGCGAACTGCACTGGGCCTTGAACAGTGCCAGGACTAACTGTTACGCCTTTTACTACTTTTAAATTTGATGAACGTGGTGGTTGAAATTTCTGCAGTTTAATTGTCGCCTTGTCACCAATCGCAACAAAAGCATAACCATTAGAACGTTTGTTTATTGAGGCCAGACGAAAACGCTGGTTTAGAAATTCTGTTTCTGTCAGTTGGAAAAATTGGTCATAAGTCAATCCAAGGCGCCGTGCGCATTCGGTAATAAGAGGGTAACCGGCGGTTGTAATCTTCCCCCACCAACCAACTCGTTGCTCTCTTAGATAGACGACTTTGGTCATAGCTAGAGCAATGTTACGTATTTTGGGTGATAAGGACTTTAGTATGTTTTGTCTAATATGTTGTTCTGTGATTCGTTGTTTTTGCCAATGATTTAAAGTAGAAAAAGTTTGTTTTTTAAAAGTCTTTAGCTCACTAAATAATTCTGTACTGGTATAGGATCGAACACGAAAAATATAGGTTTTTAAATACCCATAATTAGCAGCTAGTTCTCCACACCTTCTTTTAACTTGGGGCGTCTTGATTGTACCGGATTTCCAGGCAGTAGCCGTTTTAAGCATAGCCAAACGTAACTTTTGATAATTTGTTAACTGTTTTGGTCTAGTTACTGCAAACCATTGTGTTTGCCAGCCATGACCAAATTTATTTATAAACTCATGTTTTATTAAACCACTAGCCGCTTCCTCAATCCAAATGGGCCAATACACGTAAACGAAATTAATAGTAAGGTATTTGAATAAACGCCGACAGGCCGCAAAAATTTCCTTATCGGAACGACTACTCCAGTCTATCCGATATAATGATTTACTAAAACTTTGTGTCTTAGTAAATAAATGTTCAGCTAAGGCCACTCGCCTAGTTATATAATTAGATTGTTGTTGCAATTGTCTTTTTAAACCAGTAATTAGCTTAATGTACTCGCGGCGATCAAAATAACTATTTTGTATATCTCGCCGGTATGCTTGGACACGGGGTAGATTAAAAAATTTAGGAAAGTATTCAAAAGCACGCCAAAAAAGAAAATTTGCTAAAACTGGATGTTGGCCACGAGAAAAAAACAAGTACCAACTAATTTTACGGCGCATGATTATTATATAAAATTTATTTACAGTGATTTAATAATTTCATCAACTTCGTTAAATTGTTTTATATGTTCCCAAACATTAGGTTGAATAGCGCCTTTTTTATAAATTAATTCAATCACATCCCACCAATAAGTATGCACAAATAGCCTTGGCGGTACGCCGTTTTGCTTGAATAAAGATTTTATCCAGCCAATACAGGTCATAAGTTCGTCCAGTGTGCCGACTTGCCCGGGGAAAACTGCCACTATTGGCATTATACTAATGAGCATTTTACGGGTTTGATAAGAATTCACCACAGTTTTGGCGCCAAAAGGTATGGCTTCGTGATAAGGGCAATGAATGCCTAAAGTATAATCTTGGGCGACTGAAGTTACGGCCAGCATAGTGCCGCTGTTTTCGCCGCCGTTAACCAAAACACCGCCTTTATTAACTATTCCCAGCGCCAATTTTTCAGCTTCATAACATACCGGGTGGCCTTGCGGCAAGGTGCTGCCGCCGGAAATGGATACTACCAAGCCATCAGTTTTAAATTCCACTTCGCCTTTAGCCACGCCTTCTTTAACAAAAACCAGCCCGGCTTTGTTTTCTACGCCGCCTTCGTGAATGACCGTTCCTGGTACTGTGCCAATTTGTAATGCCATAATTTTATATTTTAATAAATCCGGTTTACTTTTATGCTAAGCATAGGGCTTAATAATGAACATATTAGTTTTTTATTAATCACTGTTTACAAAAATTAACCGGTGATAGCCTTTAAACTCAGCAACCCTTTTTGCGCGCCATGGTCGGTGATCACCGAGCTGGAATTAAGCATACCCCAGTGCAGGGCTTTCTTGGCTTCGCCGGTCTGAATTAAACCGGCTAAAAAACCACTGCCAAAAGCGTCACCGGCGCCGGTGGTATTAACTGGTTTAACTTTTAGAGCCGCATGATACAGAATTTGATTGCCGTCAAAGTAATAAGCTCCCGCTGCCCCAGCGGTGATTAAGGCTGCTTGCGGTCCTAATGATTTTAGATATTTCAGTAAATCAGGCACACTAGTTTTTTTATGAGCTAACGATTCGGCCTCTTCTTTATTAACGTCAAGAATCGTTACGTAAGGCAATAGTTTTTTTAAAGATTCAAACTCGTGCAGTTGTTTTGAACCAGGATTCCAAAAAACTTTCACACCCTTTGCCTTGCTGGCACGAAAGAGCTTGCTTAAACTTACCCGCCAAGTAGGCGTGGCTAAGCTGGTTAAATATAACCAAGTAGCGGTTTTGTCCGGCTGGTACGGAATTTGTAAATTTTGTGAAGCTCCCCGGTCCACAAAAACCACATGGTCACGCGGTCCACAGCTAGTTATGACAAACGACAGCGGCGTTACCATTTTTTTATCCTTTTGCACCTTAGTGGCATCAATTTTATAGTGTTGCAAGTTTTTGATTACTTCATGGCCGCGCCAGTCGTTGCCCAGACGGGTTATAATTGAGGTTTTTAAACTCAATTTACTTAAACCAACTGCCACATTGGCCGCCCCGCCGCCAAAACCGTAAATCGCATTACTGACATCAACTTTACCGCCATAAGGAAAACCTAATAACTTGCGTGAACTTCCCGGTAACAAATAGCACTCATTAGTAGTTAAAAGCACGTCCCAAGTGGCGCCGCCGATTGTTAAAATATGATGTTTCATATGGTTTAAGTTTAGCATAGTAAAAATGAATTTCAAAATGCAAAAATCAAAATGTAAAATGACATATTAAAATTGCAAAATTTTTACATTTTAGATTGTTATTTTGATATTTGATTTTTAAATTTTAAATTATTAAATTCTATTTAAGATTTAGGTCATTAGAATTTGGGTTTTAAGTAGAATTTCCAAATTATAATTATTTCCCCTATACTTAATCATATGCTCAGAAACTACGTTCGTCCCCTAGCGATAATCTTATTTTTACTCGGTTTAAGCGGTTTTTTCCAGCCGCAATTTTGGGGCGTATTTCAGCTTGATTTGTGGCAAAGTTTTGTTTACTTAATTGGCGGAGCGGTTGGCTTAAAACTAAGCCTGGCCCCGCAAACCGAAATTAAATATTTAAAAAATTACGCTACTACTACCGGCATCATAGGCTTGATATTTGTCTTATTTGGTTTAACCTTCCCTAACTTTTTTGATATTTTTCATTTTGAACCGGGCGAAACTGCACTGCATCTTGTAATGGGAGTGTATGGTTGTATAATCGGCGACCTTAAAGAATAAACTGAACTTAGCCTCTACCCACAAATCTGCAGCGCCTTTTTAAGGGCGTCCAGCGACAATAGAGCGCACCTCAAACGATTAGGTCCTGGGGTAATTTCCAGCAACTTAATCATGGTTTCATTATTATATTTACTAACCATTTCTCTTTTTTTACCAATGACATTTTCGGCAAGCAGCGAAGCCGCGGCTTGTGACAGTACGCAACCCTGGCCCGACCAAGCAATAGCTGTAATTTTATCCTTAGCTAACTTAACTTGAAAATTCACCGCATCACCGCAGGCTAAATTACTGGCCTCACCTCGCCCAGTGGCATTTGGCAAGAGGCCGTGGTGGCGCGGGTTTTTATAATGGTCCAAAATGTTTTGTTGATATAAATCCATACTAAAAATTTCAAATAACAAAGCTCAAAGGTCAAATCAGGTCCAATTTTTAAAACTCAATCTCATCACTTTGTCATTTAGTCATTGATTTGACATTTGTCATTTGGATTTTGAAATTAACTAAATAATTTCTGCGTTTGCTTAATGCCCTCAACCAAACGGTCAATTTCCTGTTTGGTATTATAAATCGTAAAACTGGCGCGGGTGCTGGCAGTTAAGCCAAATTTGGAGTGTAGGGGCAAAGCGCAGTGATGGCCAGAGCGCACCGCCACCTCAACTGAATCAAGCACGCTGGCTAAATCATGCGGATGAACGCCATCAACTGTAAAGGCAAATATCGGACCGCGGTTTTCCGGCGTATGGGGGCCAATAATCTTTAGGCTCTTAACTTTTAATAACACCGACAAGCCATAAGCTGTTAAATCAGCTTCATGCTGGCAAATGACCGGCCAACCTAACCTCTTAATAAATTCTAAAGCCGCGCCTAAACCAATTACCTCGGCAATGGGCGGCGTACCGGCTTCAAATTTGGTCGGCAGAGGCGACCAAGTGGCCGCCTCATAAGTCACTTGGTCTATCATATTACTACCATATTCAAACGGCGGAATTGCATTTAAAAATTCTTCTTGCCCGTAAAGTACGCCTATCCCGGTGGGACCGAATATTTTATGTCCGGAAAAAGCCAAAGCGTCAATACCCAATTTTTGCACATCAACCGGAAAATGCGCCACGGCTTGAGCAGCGTCAATTATTACGCGCGAGCGAGCGGCTTTGGCCCTGGCTATTAAGGGCTCCAAAACCGGTACTGTGCCCAAAACATTAGACATAGCGGTAAGGCTAACTACCCTAGTTCTACTATTAAAATAGTCATCATACTTTTTCTCATCTAACCGCCCTTCAGTAGTAATTGGCAAATAACGAACTTTTAATTTATAGCGCTGCGCCATTTGCTGCCACGGCACCAGATTAGCGTGATGCTCCATTTCCGTAAGCAATATTTCATCACCCGGCGCTAGCTGCTGACAATAACTTTGCGCCACCAGATTAAGGCTGGCGTTAGTATTGCGCGTAAATATTATCTCACTATCCTTCTTGGCGTTTATAAATTTACGCACGATTTCTCGCGCCGCTTCGTATTCAGTGGTAGCATTTTCAGCCAGCTTATATAAACCGCGATGCACGTTAGCATACGAAGTGCGGTAAAACTTGTCCATTTGTTCTAAAACCACTGTCGGCTTTTGAGTGGAAGCGGCATTATCTAAATAAGCCAAGTTTTTACCGGCCCCTGCAGAAAATATCGGAAATAAATCGCGGCTATTATCCAACATACGCTTAATATACCCAAAATAACCCTACTTGCGCAAGGCCGGCGCGATAAAAGCCTGGCATAAATATTTAATGGCGTTGGCTTTAGATAATCCCCGACTTTGCAAATAAAACAAATCATCCGGGCTAATATGACCAACCGCGGCGCCGTGGGAGGCTTTAACATTGTTAGTTTTTATCTCTAGTTGGGGTACAGATATAGCCTGACTGCGCTCGCCAATTAGAAGTGACTTGTCGGATAAGTAAGTATCAGTGCCAGAGCCGCGCGGGCCGATAAACAACAGACCTTTTATGTCGCTCTGCGAAGCATCATATTGCAAACGCCTGATTTGAATTCGTCCTTTGGTACTCGGAGCCAAATGTTCCAGCTTAACTTTAAGCGCCGCTTTTCCCTGGACCCGGCCAATCACCACCATATTCAAATTAACTTCGGCTCCAGCGCCGTTTAACTTAATGGTAATTGAATTATTTATGGCGCTGTCACTGTATTTAAATTCAACAAAATAATTAAGCAGTGATTTTTCACCAAGTTCTATTTGCACATTGTTGGGCCGACTCGCGGTTTGAATTAAATTAAGTTTGATTCCATGTCTTAATTTAAGAACAAAACTATCTCCAGAAAAAGCTGATAAGTCAAGCTGTTGAAATTGGTCCTTATCAATATTTATTGATTTAACGAAATTAGTTATGGATTTGGCTGTTTGTCTGGGCATATTTAAAAAGGGGTTATCCCACACTGCCGTCCATTTCCAAATTTATCAACCGGTTAAGTTCAATGGCGAATTCCTGCGGCAATTCGCGCGCGATGGGTTCAATAAATCCGGAAACAATCATAGAAGTAGCTTCGCTTTCAGACAGTCCGCGGCTTTGCAAATAGAACAACTGCTCCTCACCGACTCTGGTTACGGTCGCTTCGTGCTCGGTTTGGGTGCGCGAGTTTTTTATATCCATAGTCGGATAAGTGTCAGACTGCGATTTATTGTCCGTTAATAAAGCGTCGCATTTAACTTTAATTTTGCAGTTGGCTGCTTTCGGCGCCACTTTAATTAAACCGCGATAGCTGGTTCGCCCGCCGTGGTGCGCGATTGACTTTGACAAAATGTTGGAACTAGTATCGCTGGCCAAATGAATGGCTTTAGAGCCAGCGTCTTGGTGCTGCGAGGCGCCAGCTACCGCCAGCGACATAATCTCAGCTTTAGCGCCGTGGCCGGCCAGAATGACGCTGGGATATTTCATGGTTAATTGACTGCCAAAATTACCGTCTATCCACTCCATCATACCACCCTCTTCCACATAAGCTCTTTTGGTTACCAGATTATAAACATTATTAGACCAATTTTGCACAGTGGTATAGCGTACGCGCGCATAAGGTTTGACGATTATTTCCACCACGGCGGCGTGCAAGGAATCAACATTGTAAACCGGCGCGGTACAGCCTTCCACATAATGCACCTCGCTGCCTTCCTCGGCGATTATTAAAGTGCGTTCAAATTGTCCCAGGTTACGGGCATTGAGCCGAAAATAAGTTTGCAAGGGTTTATCAAGTTTTACGTTCCGGGGTATATAGACAAAACTGCCGCCTGACCAGACAGCTGTATTTAGAGCCGCCAGTTTATTATCATTGGCGGTTATAATGGTGCCAAAATATTTAGCCACTATCTCCGAATGTTTTTTAATGGCTTCATCCATACTGCAAAAAATCACGCCCCGGTCTTGCCAATCTTTTTTAAGAGCATGATAAACCATTTCTGAATCGTATTGAGCGCCGCTGCCGGTTAAAAAATCCACTTCCACCGGCGGTATGCCGAGTCGAGTAAAAGTTTTTTTAACATTGCTGGGCAGGTAGCCTGATTCGGCAGCGGTCTTATCTAGCGGCGTAGCGTAATATCTTAACTTGCTGAAATCAAGCGCCCGTAAACTCGGACCCCAATTGGGCAAGGGCCGTTTGACAAAAAAATCATAACCTAGCCGCCGGCGCTCCTGCATCCAACCTGGTTCATTTTTTAAATGGGAAATCTCCTCAACCACTCTTTTACTTAAACCGGGACGCAAAATATAATATGGTTTTACTTTGTCATAAAAACCATATTCATACTGTTTATTGGTAAAACTCGCGCTCATCTTTTTAAGATTTTAGCAATCGCTTAAACCCAAGTTGGTCAATTTGGGCAAGTAAGGTGCTATCACTGTTTTTGACTATTTCGCCCTGCGACATAATTAATACCTTGTCTGGTCTAAGAGACCGCAAAAGCCGGGTATAGTGTGAAATAACTATAAAGGCTGCGCCTTGCCTTTTTAAACGGTTTATGAGCGTTTTTATAGCCCAAAACGAATCTATATCGAGCCCTGAGTCAATCTCGTCTATAATGGCCAATTTGGGCCTCAAAATAGCCATCTGCAGGGCCTCCAGACGCTTTTTTTCACCCCCGGAAAAGCCGTCATTAAAATCTCGCTGCAGGACCCTGTTTAAACCTAATTCCTGTACCAGCGGCTTAATCATTTTGGCAAAACCGTCAATGGTAAGCAGCGGAAGTTTTTTAACCTTTTGCTGCTGATTATAAATGCCGCGTAAATAATCCATAATGGCCAAACCGGTAATTACCGGAGGATTTTGCCAAGCTAAAAATATACCTGCCTGGCTCCGTTCTTCAGGTTTAAACTTAAGTAGGTTGTGATTACAAAATTTAACCTTGCCCGATACAACCCGATAATTAGGGTTGCCCATTAACACCTGCGCTAAAGTTGATTTACCCGAACCATTAGCCCCCACTAGGGCCACAGTTTCGCCAGACCTTAAACTAAGATTAAGATTTTTTAATATCTTAATTTTACCGGCCGACACTGATAATTTTTCTAGTTTAAGAAAAACCATTAGCCTGTTAACTTAAACGCTTGGCCACTTCTAACCAGTTAACCACTGACCACCAAGCCGTCACATAATCAGTCCGCCGATTTTGAAATTTGAGATAATAAGCATGTTCCCAAACGTCCAAACACAAAAGTGGTTTTAAATCCTGACTCAATGGACTATCTTGGTTGGCGGTGGTAATTACCATTAACTTATTGGCCTGATCCTTCACTAACCATGTCCAGCCGCTGCCAAATACTCCTAAAGCTGCTTTAGTAAACTGTCCTTTAAAGTTTTCCAAGCTGCTAAAATCTCTATTTAATAAATCCATTAATTCACCAGCCGGTTCGGATTTAACTGGCGATAGACTAAGCCAAAACAAAGAATGATTATAATGCCCGCCGCCATGATTGCGAACCGCTGAGCGTATTTTTTCCGGGACACTATTTAAATTCAAAATCAATTCCTCTATTGTTTTGTTGAACAGCTCCGGCTGGTTAGCCAAGGCTTCGTTCAACTTAACCACGTACGTGGCATGATGTTTGCCATGGTGAATTTCCATAGTGGCCGCATCCAAATACGGCTCCAGCGCGTTATAGGCATAAGGTAAATCGGGTAATTTAAACATAGGTTAATAAATTAATAATTATTTTATTAGATCTGCCAAACTTACTTGGTTTAATTTTTTATACAGCGCCTGATGAATTTTCTTCCAGCCTGTCTTTTTTTCGCAAGCCGCCGTACGCTTGCAATTATGGCAACCTGGGTGGCACTGAGCCGGTTTTATACCGCCTTCTAAAACATCTAAAATCAACGCCAGATTCATTTGTTTGGGCCCGATACTTAATTTATAACCGCCCTGAGTTCCCTGTTTAGCTTTTACTAAATTGGCGCGGGCCAAAACCTTAACCACCTGTTCCAAATATTTAACAGGTAGTTTTTGTCGACTGGCGATTTCCTTAAGACTTAAATACTGACCGGGTTTTACTTTAGCCAAATACTTCAAAATCATTAAGCCGTATTCACCGCGGGCAGAAAGCTTTAATAACATAGCAATTCCAGTATAACACAAACTCCTACCTTTTGGGTAGGAGTTATGGATTGACGACTTAAGTAATGCTTATTCATTGACCTCTGCGCGGCTGCCATCATCATTATAACGATATATTTTATTAGATTCCTCATTGGCTGTTTTTTGGTGAGAACCGTCGCAAAAAGGTTGGTTTTTAGATAGACCGCACATGCAAATCCAAACGGATTTGTCACCTACCTTAACCTCCTTAGGCCCGGTGGCGGTTTTTTTAACTAATCTAGCCATATAACTTAAGTTAATAATTATCTTCTAAGTATAACATAAATATTTATTATTTACCCTTTCGCGCGAAAGGGTAAACTAATTAAACGCATTGGCGTACTAATTTTATAATTTCCCGCAGACGCAACGGCAAATCGGAATTTATCCGATACAACCCGGAGTAGCGATCTTGCCTTCTTTCCAAAAAATCACCTTGGCCAAGCAGTAAAAGATGTTTTGAAGTTGATTTAAATGACAAATGTATTTTAGAAGCAATTTCGCCAACTGACCTAGCCTGACCATCAAGCAGCAATCTAACTATCTCCAATCTTTTACGCGACGACAATAAATGACAAATTTTTTCTAATTCAATCAATTTCATATCCCCCTCCTTCTTATTTACCGATTCGCGCGAATCGGTAAATGGTTAATAATGAATTGTTAAAGCGTGGTGATAGGGCGCGATTGGGTTATATAAAACTTACCTCCGGAATAGGCCCATTCAATATCGCAAGGAAACTGGTAACGTTTTTCAATATGTGCGCAAATTTTAGCCAGTTCAATTATTTGCTTGCCGGATAATTTTTGCTTAGTTCCATCCTTTTTAGCAACACTCATCCACTTATTACCGCCTGTTGGCAAACCAATCAGCTTGCGGGATTGCTCGGCAATATTAATATCAAGTAAAGATAATTGCTTTTTACCTACCACATAAGAATCAGGCGTAATCTGCCCCGAGACTATCGCCTCGCCTAAACCATAACCCGCCTCAATAATCATTTGATTTTTATCTTTGGTCACCGGGTGAACCGTAAAAGCAATGCCGGAAATTTCCGATTGCACCATCTGTTGTACTACCACCGCTACGGAAACTTTGGCTTTATGCATTTTTTTCTCATGACGGTAAAATATAGCGCGCGGCGTAAACAATGAAGACCAACAATCTTTAACTCGTTTTAACAAACTCTTCTCCGTGATATTTAAATAAGTTTCCAATTCCCCAGCCCACGAAGCTTGGGTAGAATCCTCAGCCGTGGCTGAAGACCGAACCGCTACGTATTTTACTTTTAACTTTTTAAAATCTTTAACTATTTCCTGTTTTAAATCATTTGGCATTTTAGCGCGATGTATCATATCGCGTATCACTGTGCTGTACTTATCCACTGAATTAATATCCTTATAGCTGACTTTTTTTAATTGCGCTTCTATATCCATTTCCAACCCGGTTTCATGCAAAAACCTGTCAAAAGCTGCGGCCAGCACCACAAACCCGGGCGGCACTGGAATACCCGCCTGGGTCATTTCTCCTAAACTGGCACCTTTACCACCGGCTAAACCAACGTCTTTTTTGCTGATTTTGGAAAAAGGTAAGATAGATTGTTGCATACTTGTTAACTTTGATGCTTAGTCCTAAACTTCTTTGCTAATTCGTTAATAATATCCCAATCTAGTGATATTTTTTTGCCAGCAAATAATTTTATCCTTTCCGGGTCAGTAAATTCACATTCTATTTTTGTGTCTTTACTAAAATCATCTATATCACGCGCGTCACCTAGCTCCGTATCACGCATAAGTTTTATCCTAAAAGAAGTGGCTTGTTTGGTAAATCCGCCAATTTCATCAACCGATTCAAATCCAATTTTTTTATCTCCGGTTTCTAAATCCTCAATCACTAAAGCGTACTTCAATAAAGATTCGGCAAAGAGACCGCTGCCAACTATAGGGATTGATTTAGCTTCACCAGCTTTCACCCCCCTGCGTGATAACTGAACAACATGGAGCAACTCATTAGCCTCATTCTCGGCTGCTATTTCAAGCAGTTTAGGGTCATTAATACCTGCCTTAAGGCCAAAAACTTGCGCCTGTTCACGATATTTTGCTCTAAGTTCCGGATTGGTTTTTAATTTTTCTTGCTCCTCGGGTGATAAATTAGAAACTATCTTATTAAGCTCAT
>JACRFM010000028.1 GCA_016234305.1 Candidatus Kerfeldbacteria bacterium | reverse complement strand
TCCCGCTGAAGTTTATTACCAAATTAAAGGTCGAAATACTATCTAAGAATTAACGATTTGCTGTCCGAAGAATGGGGGGAACCTTAGAGTACTGCTAGTTCGTCTGCTTCCTTTCGGAAACAAAAACGCAGGAACCTTAAATAGAGCTTTTCCATTTTACTTTTACCTCCGTCCACGCTTTACAGCGGGAATTTTTTACCAAACTGCATTATGCAATCTGGTTTATCCGACTGCCAAACGAACCGTTTGGTTCGTCTAATTCCATCATATCAATCATTTAATTTCGATATGGTAGCTGGCAGCGATAAAGAAATGGTTATTTTGCTCACTTCCTTATCGCTGCCAACTGACGTTTTTTAAATTTCATTTTTAACTACTTATTATACTCTTTTTAATACTTTTGTCAAGAGGCGGCCTTTATGCCATAATTTAGTTATGGAGCAGGATTTTTTGGACAATTTGTCCACGCACCAGCCCCGCTCAAGCGGGGCGGGGCGGGATTCCGCGTCCCAAAATTATGAAATAAATAACCTGCCAGATTTAATCTCCGGGAACGCTTCACCGCACAAACCATGGTATAAACAAACCTGGTTTATAGTGGTGGTAATCTTGGTGGCTTTATGGTTTGGTTTGCCGCTGGTGCTGCGTTTATTTCCGGCTACTAAAAATAGCGTTAGTTCCGGCTTTACCGCCGCGCCCGGGGTTAAAAGCAGTAATGTCAAAGAACCGGTTAATTTAGATAATGCCAATGAACCAGCCTGGGGACTGGCCGGCGCGCCAGTAACAATTGTGGAATTTGGTGATTATCAGTGTCCTTATTGCGCTGAAGCTGAACCAATTTTACAAAAGCTGCGCCAAAAGTACGGCGAGGGCGTAAGATTTGTCTATCGCGATTTTCCCATAGCCGATGTTCACTCCGAAGCTATTCCGGCCGCTGAAGCCGCCCAGTGCGCTAATCAGCAGGCTAAGTTTTGGCCATATCATGACCAGTTATTTGTCCAGCAAGATAAATTGGGCAGCGACTTGTATAATTCCTTGGCTAAGTCTCTAAATCTTGATTTGGATAAATTCAAAAGCTGCCTGGATAATCACCTGACTTTGGCCAGTATTAAAAAAGATTATGAAGCCGGGTTGGCAGTCGGGGTTAATGGCACACCCACATTCTTTGTTAATGGCTATTCTTTGCACGGCGTCGTGCCGCTTGCAACCTGGGACCAGATAATTGCTACCATGCTGCAATTGAAATTTAAAAAAACCCCTTGACAAGACTTATGTTTTAGCCTATTATATAATGTTAAAATAAACTTAACCTTAATGTTAAAATAAGTTTAACCCTTTGTTTTAATCTTTGGTTGTCAACTATATGGGATTAAAAGAAAAACTAGATGCTTCCTTAGCAGACAAAAAACTGGCTGAGGAAACTGAACGCCTTCAGCAAGAAGAGGCTGAAGCAGTGGTTTTACGTCAGCAAATTGCCGAGCTTACTGAACTTAAGAAAAACTTGGAAGAGCAACTGCAGACCTTAGAAGCAAGTTATGAAACAGGCGGAGCTAAGCTTGGTAAAGTTAAGCAATCTAAAAAGGCGATTGAGGATGTTTATAATAAACCTGAATATAAGGAAGTGATTGGTTCTCAAACCAAAGATGAATTTATTCAGGCCAATGAAGAGGAAGAAGAGGTTAAAAAACATCGCGCTTCGGGAAAAGATTTAAAATCTGAAGTAAATAAGATTGGGCAGATTAAAACCAGCTTGACTGAAACAGTGGGCAAGCTGAATTGGCGGGGTGGAACAGATAAAGAGTCTCGCAAAATACCGCGTCAGGAATCATTTAAGAAGGTCAAAGCTAAAATAGCCGAAATCGGCACGGAAATCACCACTAAAGAACGGCAGACGCCGGAAGGCCGGAAGGCTTATTTAGAGCAAAAGAAACAGGAGATTATTAAGAATCACTCTTATTATCATGACAGCGACCCTTATAGTCCTGGCAGTATTGATAAACGTTTTGATATTGGATTTCATGATAAAGCTTGGAAAGAAAGCGAGGAGCTAGGAGCTGATTTTGTCAAAACCACGCTGGTTAATTATGGTCAGGAATTGGCTCATAAAGAAGCTGACAAAAAGCGTGAGTCTTTGGGTTTGGGTAAAGTAAAAGAGTTTATGGATTTCAATCAGAACTATGATTCAGAGCTAAGCGCGGCTCGCGCGGAAGTGGACAAGCTAGCCCAAGAGGGCGATGCGGTTGCCAAACTGCTGGCCGAAAAATTAAATCAGAATCCAGCTGCCCTTAAAGCCTTTGAAAAACATGGTACTTATGGTAAAGACACATCTGAAGTGGCAAATAAAAAAGTTAGCAACGCGCTTAATTTGTTGGAGAGTGATGTGTTTAACCGATATAATGCTTTTTCCGGCTCGATTAAAGAATCTGTTGGCGAAAATATCCGAAAATCATTTGAACATTTAACAGATTATAAAAACCCGGCTAAATTCATAGAAAATATTAGACACAGCCAAAATACGGGTGAGAGTGATATTTTTAATCCGCGTTAT
Source organism: Candidatus Kerfeldbacteria bacterium (assembly GCA_016234305.1). GTDB lineage: Bacteria > Patescibacteriota > Patescibacteriia > Veblenbacterales > UBA10138 > JACRFM01. The sequence continues at coordinate 6,677 of JACRFM010000028.1, read as the reverse complement.
ATTGCCGGCGTAGTAAATCAGGTGCGTTTGGCTTTTAACGAGCTAAAACAAGTAATTGAAGACAATCCGATTAGGTTAGTTGATAAGGGAACTGAAAAATATAATATGAGGGATTCTATTTTTACGAGTTATGGAGGTAGTCCATATCAGAAAGCTGTTAGAGAACTTAAGAAAGATAGATATTTTACAGTGGATGAAAAGGTGGCGGAGTTTTTACGTCCGTCTTACCGTAAGTTTAGTGACTTGGTTAGTTACTATAATATTGAAGAAAAAAAGATTGTTGAGCGTGAAACTAAGGAAAAGGAGTATTTAAAGGTTAAAATAGACAGCGAACATTTACGCCAGTCAATAGATAATACGCCACGCGATGTAGTTACCGGCAGTGAAGATTTTGTTACTCTAAAAACCAGAAGCCAGGAACTGTCTGACAGTTTTTCTAAATACGAATCAGTTTTAGATAAATATAAAAATGAGTTGGTTCAGGTAAACTATGAAAAGGATAAGCAGAGCCGTTTACAATTAAATATTGAAGCGCCCAGAGTGAGGGATGAGATGTATGCGAAACGAAAAGAAGTTGATAACTTAAAAAAGCAATTTGATGATGTAGAAGTTGATATTAGAAATAAAACTTATGAAGATAAGGGATTTATGAAGCGCAAGGCCAAAAAGATAGAAGCTGACTTGGCCGAGCTTAATAAAAATAAGACTGACGCTCAGAATAAATTAGCAATCGCGCAGGCTAATTTAGAAAAAGCAAAGCAAAATTATTATGAGGCTGTAGTTGGCAATTTACGCAATATATTTGAGGGCAAGAAAGATAATTATGACGAGGAGGGCAGATATTATAAGGTTTTTGCTGAACAATTTACCAGTAAGGAGCCGGTACAGCTGGGTGTGGTCTTGGAGATTGCGAAAAAAACTTTGGCTGATAATTTAAACAAAAAACTGGCTCCGGAAATTGAGGCTAAATATCAGGAGTATCAAACCCAAAAGGCTGAATACGAAATCTTAAATAAAACCTGCCGGGAATTGGCTAAGCAGCTTCGTATTTAGCATTCAAATTCGTAAGCGTGTTATACTATTGAATAGTAGTGATATTCAATAGTTTTAAGTTAGGACTTACGGGCTGGCCGCTTGCAGGCCGGGCGCAGCCCGACCTCTCAAGCGGCTTTGGCCAATTTCTTTGTTAAAACCTCCGCTTTTCGCTCACCGTAGTTTTACTACGGCTCGCTCAAATGCTCGGTTTTGCCTCGAACTTGGCTCAAACCCGTAAGTCCTAAAGTTACTTATGAATCAAGATAATGACCTATTTAGCAGTCAGGCTGAACTCATTGCCCCCTTGGCTAGTAAAATGCGGCCCAGGGTTTGGGACGAATTTGTGGGACAAGAAGAAGTTGTCGGTCAGGGAACTATTTTACGCAAATTGCTGGATAAGGGCGAGGTGCCGTCGCTGATTTTGTGGGGACCGCCAGGCAGCGGCAAAACCACTTTGGCGCGCCTCGTCGCTAGCTTGACCAAATCAGTTTTTGTGGAATTTTCCGCCGTGGCCAGCGGCCTGGCGGAAGTTAGAAAAGTTATTGCCGAAGCCAAAGAGCGTAAAAAATTTCAGCGCGCCCGGACAATCTTATTTATTGATGAAATTCACCGCTGGAATAAAGCCCAGCAAGACGCGCTGCTGCCGGCCGTGGAAAACGGTACGGTAATTTTAATCGGCGCTACGACCGAGAATCCGTCTTTTGAAGTTATTTCAGCCTTGCTCTCGCGCGTGCGAGTAATTGTTTTGTCAGCGCTTACGCCCCAAAATATTAAAACCATTTTAGAGCTGGCTTTGCGTGATAAGGAACGGGGACTGGGAAATATCAAAGTTGAGGGGGCGGCTGGCGCGTTGGAACACATTTCTATTTTAGCTAACGGTGATGCCAGACTGGCGCTTAATGTGTTAGAACTCGCGGTAAATTCCAGTTTACAAGACGGCGCGGCACGTTTGGATGAAGCAGTGATTAAACAAAGTCTGCAGCGGACTCATTTACTTTATGATAAAGGCGGCGAGGAACATTATAATTTAATTTCAGCTCTGCACAAATCACTGCGCGGCTCGGATGCTGACGCGGCCTTGTATTGGCTGGGACGCATGCTGGAGGCAGGCGAGGACCCATTATACATTGCCCGCCGCTTAGTCAGGTTTGCCTCCGAGGATATAGGTTTGGCTGACCCCGGGGCGCTGGTTCAGGCCGTAAGCGGGTTTCAGGCGGCTCATCAAATCGGTATGCCGGAATGCAATGTGGTCTTGGCGCAGGTGGTGGCTTATTTGGCCCGGGCGGCCAAGTCTAACGCGCTTTATACGGCTTATGGTAAGGTGAAAGAGGATGTGCAGCAAACAATTAATGAGGGTGTGCCGCTGAATTTAAGGAACGCGCCGACTAAGTTATTGAAAAATATTGGCTATGGCAAGGGTTATAAATATAACCCGGATTATGATGAGCCTGTAAGCCAAGATTATTTGCCGGAAAGTTTGAAAGGGAGGAAGTACTTAGAATAGTTCAAAATTTAAATATCTCCGCCACAGGCGGATCTGCCTCTGGCATGAAAAAATTAAAATGACAGCATGGAAAGTTAAAACTCAAAAGTTAAAACTCAAAGGTACAAGTTAAAAGTAAAAAGTTTTGAATTTTGCATTGTGGTTTTGACTTTTGACTTCTAACTTTTGACTTAATATATTTTAATTTTAAATTAGAATTTTATATGGGTAGTAAAATAGAATTCAACGATACCTTGCAAATTACCAGTGAGCAGGGGTTTCCCGCTGAACTTAAACTTGAGCAACATTTGAAAAAACCTTTTCAAGCAGAAGATTTTGCCGGCCGGGTGTTTGCCTTCCATGACAAATCAGGCGCCAGGCTTTATCACCCCGCACCTAACCGTGTTTTTCTAGTACACAATATAGCCGGCCAGTGGTTGTACTGGGGTCAGGTGCAAATAATTGAGCAAACCATTAATTCAGCCACCAATACTACCTCCGGTAAATTTATCATCACTAAAATTTATACCCCAGACCATCAGCGGTCAATGAGCCTTAATGAGGTTGATGAGGGTTGTGAATATAATTTTTAATTTTGATTTTTAAATTTTAAATTAATTATGACTTACGAACGTTGGCAGGATATATGTGAATCAGTGAAAAGTAAGTTTAAGGTACAGGCCGAAGCTCAAGAGCCTTCGGCTGATGGTCACGGGCACGTGGAATTTTTGGAGTTCAGCGGTCCGCTAGGGGAGATGCGTCTGGAATTGGCAGTCAGGCCGCGAGTTAAGGATGTCAAAACAATTTATTCTAAACGCATGGGTTCACAGAGTACTGTACAGTATGAATATGATGACAGTGTTCATACCCTTACCTTGCATGTTTTTCGTCGCTCGACCGGCGGCGATTGGCAAGAAATTAAGACTGACGACCTGCTGAGGGTTTTTTGAAATAGTTAGTGACTTAAGAGACAGATTCAGTTATAATAAGATTGCCAGTGATAATTAAATATTAATCAACAAATTTATGTCATTCGGAATTTTTTTGATAATTATCGGCGTTATTTTTTTGCTTAAAAACTTGGGTTTTATTACCGGCGGCCTGTGGGATATTTTTTGGCCAATAGTTTTGATTGTTTGGGGGTTATCGTTAATAACTAAAAAAAGCAGCCGACTTTGGAATAAAAACAACAATTCATCATTATAATTAATCAGTTCTGAAAAGCGGGTTATGGATAAAAGAATTTCTGTTGATTTTAAAAAAGTCGCCATTAGCTTAGCGGTTATAGCCGTGGTGGCCATAATGGCCGTGGTCAGCCGTAATTGGCAAAAGGAAAAGATTATTCGCAGTCAGCCGGTTGATAATGAGGAACAAAGTGATTTGACTGCCGCCCAAACTCAAGTCGTGGCTAATTATCAAACCGAACTAGGGCGAGTACTTGCTGGACTGGCGCCGCTATTGGACAAGAAGCTTGAGGCTAAAGATGCAGTGGAGCTAGCTAATTGGCGCGACCAACTGATTAACTTAGCCGTGCCCCTGGAACAGCAAACTAAACATTTGCAATTGGTTCTTAAGTTGTCGTTGCTGGTAGACCTGTTGTCGCCGGGTTATTTGCGTCTGGCCAGCCAGGGACTGCCCAGTGTGTCTGAATTAGAACTGCAACTTAAACAACTGGTGAAATAGACGAAATTATATTATGCCGATTTTTTTAGGCAAGGTTTCACCTTGGCAACGTCTCCATAAATTTTTATGGCGCCAACTTCCGGCTCGCAGCCAGCAGGTTGCCAGATTGTCAGTGGTTATTATTTTGGGGTTGCTGTTTCTGCCTTTTATTTTAGTTTGGTGGCAGCCTTTTATTTGGCTTTATGCCTTGATTAGTTTAGTTGTTATCAACGCCATAGTTTGGTGGTGGTATTGGTCAGGCAGCCATAATTTACATTCTTGGTTAGTCAGCGGTTCAACTTTCACAATTTGGCAAGTCAGTTTTTTTGGCTGGTGGTTTTTTTTGGAGGGTATCCCTTGGCGAATTATTTTTTTAACTTTATTGGCGGTGATTAGTTTCTGGTACTTGTGGGAATGGCAGCGGATAGCTAAAAAATTAGTGCCTTTGGAAGTTGGCGCCGGCGCGGGTCCGACTTTAGTAGTAAGCTTTATGGCTATTCTGGCCTTGGTCAGTTCAGCTCAGTTTTTGTTAATATTGTTTGACTGGCCGGTTTGGTTGCTGCTGCTGATTTTCTTTTTGCCTCAAGTTTGGCTCTACGCCGCCTGGCTCAAGAGCAATGGCTGGTCATTGTTTAATAAATGGCCGGTTTGGTTATTTGGCATAGTTATTTTGCTGGAAATATTTTTTTTGGTGCTGTGGTGGCCAAGCGGCCCGGCGGTGGCTGGTTTTGTCAGCGCTTTGACCTATCTGGCAATTACGGCTACGGTTCGGCAAGAAATTCAAGGTTTTGTTAATCTTAGAGCTTTTCGACGGGAGGTAATTTTGGTTTTGTTACTATTGGCTTTAGTTTTGCTTACGGCCCGTTGGTTGTGAAGCGGTGCCATAGAATTTATACTTAATAAATCTTCATTAGAAATTTGGCTGTTTAATTTATGAAAGATAATAACGCTCTCAATATTCCGCCGCAAGTTCAGTATGAAAAAGAGATTCGTGAAATTTACCGCGAGCGCAACGCTAAACAGTTTCTGGTGCCGTCCGCGGCTAAGACTGAATCTACCTATAAACGCGGTGAATTATTTATTATGCTGGCGGTAGCTTTGATAGTTAGCGTTATTACCAGTGTGACAACAGTCAGCTGGCTGGAACCGCTTATGCCTTGGGCCCCAGCTCAGCTTAGTCGCAGTTCGGTTGGCGCCTTACCAACTGATGTTAATGACGAAACTGTAAATAATTTAAGAAAATCAATCGTGGCCATCTACCCTTTCCGGGCCGCTAAATCGGCCGGCGTTTTGGACAATTCTTATTTAGTGAGGGAGAGTCTGGGACAAGGTTTGGTGCTTTCCAGTGACGGTTGGATTGTGACTACGTCAGCCGTGGTCTCAAATCAAAAACAAACCTATCGGGTAGTTACGGCTGACGGTTTGTCTCGTCCCACTGAACTGGTGGTTTATGACCCGGTCGTGCCGCTGGTTTATTTAAAGATTAAAGCCGGTAATTTAACCACTACGGCTTTTGTGGATAGTTCCCGTTTAACTTTAACTCAGCCGGTTTTGGCAGCGGCCTATACTGTTCAATCAAGTTCGCCGGAAATTCTTTGGCGGCGACTCAGTAATCTTTCGGCTGTAGCTGTTACCGACCGCGGTGATTTGGTATTTTCTACAGAGAGTGTACCTGACCGTTTTTTATTGGACCAACCTTTGTCTAATCTATCTCAGGGCGCTCCCATCTTCAATCTTCATGGTGAAACGGTTGGTCTGGCTGTTAATTTTCAGGGAGTTTTAAAAGGCGTAGTGCCGTTGGAGCATTTAACGCCGGTAATTGATTCTTTATTTACCGTCCAACAAGTAAAGCGTCCGGCCTTGGGAATTAATTATATACAGGCGAACTGGCTGACTGGTTTAACTGCCGACAATGAGCCGCGTCCGGGCGCGCAGTTAATAAGTTCCGGTGCTAAACCGGCCGTGGTACCCGCATCAGCCGCGGCTAAAGCTCAGCTTAAAGAAGGGGACCAGATAATCAGCCTTAATGGCGATACAGTGGCAGCGCGTAGTTTGTCAGCCATGTTACAACAGTATCGCGCCGGTGACACGGTGGAAATGGTAGTAAAAAGGGCCGGCACGGGAGAGTTTAAAATGCTGGTGAAATTGGGAGAAATCGTCCCAGCCATCAGTTCCAGCCCGGCGGCCACTAAAAAATGAAGCTTCCACGGGCTTATTCAACCTTCCTAGCCCCGCTTAGCGGGGCGGGGTAGGCCACCTGTGGTAGCTCTTTTCATTTCTACGGCGAAATCCGCCATAGTCCTCCCAAGGAGGACTATGGCGGATAGGCCAACCTCAGTTGATTCTTAGGTACAGGGCCTACATTCTAGCTTGAACTGCAATTAATTTCCCTTCCATAAAGACCTCATAAGGAGTCAGATAGCTAAGTCTTTTTCTGGGGCGATGGTTAATAAGTGCAACTGCATTATTCACCACCTTTTGAGTTAGTTTAGCAAAC
>JACRFM010000024.1 GCA_016234305.1 Candidatus Kerfeldbacteria bacterium | reverse complement strand
TTGTCAAGACGATTATTTAACGATAAACCTACATAATTTTAGTTGACAACTTGTGGTGTATAGTACACGTTTTTAAGTTGTCAAGTTAATTTAAGCTACGAACTGCTTAACATTAATATTCTCTTAGACTTTAGCCAAAAGTAGCCCACCACCACAAAAGTCGTTACCGGCGAGAGCCAACTAGGAATATGGGCGCCAAAACCATCAGCCAGCATTATCAAGCCCAAAAAAAGAATGGAATACATAGCGCCGTTTTTGAGAAATTGATATTTTTTTATCTTATCAATGTTACCTATGGTTACCTGCCGCACCACCCAAGCGCCGAGTCCATTGCCCACCAAAATTAAGGGAACAGACAAGGTAAAAGCAAAAGCTCCCAGCACGCCATCTATGGAAAAGGAAGCGTCAATCACTTCCAAATAAAGTATTTTACTGACATCAGACCGACTTTGGTCTAGCAATTTTTTTTCATCCGTTTCCGCGTTTTGTTTAAAACCATGCGTTATGAAAAAAACTGTTGAACCGACCACGGCCGCAAAAGCCAACAAAGAGTTTATTGCCAGGGCATGCCAAACAATAATAGCCAACAAAATTGAGACTACGGCATAAAACCACACGCCGTTGCGATAAATGAATCTCTCACCCCACAAGCCAAAATTTTTCGGCTCCAAAAATAACCAATGAAAAAATAAAAAAATCAAAAACGTACCGGCAGCCATTAATAAAAGAGGTGAAGACGTGGCCACGGCCTGAAGCACGCGCGGGTCATTGCTAAAAGTGGCTGTTAAAGCCTCAATTGGCCCTAAGGCAGGATTAACCGCCCACACAATCAGCCAGGGCAATAAACCACGAACTAAAAATACCGCCAAAAATAATCCCCAAATCAAAAACCAACGACGCATTCGCGGGCTCATGGTAGATAAAACTTCGGCGTTGATAATGGCGTTATCAATGCTATTTATTATTTCAAACAACCCCAGTCCGGCGGTAGTTAAAATTATGTTAAAAAGATTCATAAATCACTGCTCGTTTCCTATATAGTTTACATAAATTTAATAAAAAAGTCTACGATTGTAATAAACCGTAGACCAGAAAATCCAATTTTATTTATTTTATATACTTGGCCGTGTAATTACGCGCTTTTTTAATCTCACAATGAATTTATCAGCCCATGATTCACTATTATCTGCCTTATCCTCTACGTAAGATCTAACTATAACGCCAGACAAAATCATATAAATGCCGGTGATAATAACAAAAACCACAGAATCTCTAATGTTATCATTAGGCTCAATTTGAAATAAGTTTCCTAAGCCAAATAATTGATAAACCAGCACCAAAAGGCTGTAGACGAACAAGTTGGGTAGGTAGAATTTTAAAAACATAAAAAACCATTTTTTGTCTTCAGACCAAATACCTAGTAACAATATTTTCCATTGCCTTTCTGTAGATACGTCTGGATTTTTTACCCTGGCAATTTTTACGTCAAATGGGCCGGCAAAAACAATCAGGGCCAAGTAACCGGAAAAATAAACAAAAACCATGGCTACCCAAACATATAGGGGAATAAAGAACTCAGCGTTTATACCAAAATAACCTTGCAGTGGTAAAAATACCGGCTTATATAAATATGGCATGGCACCAAGCATAAACAATGCCCCGATAAAAACAAACGTTAATACCAATGTCAGGCCAATGGAAACCAGCCGATTGAGCAATAAATCCAGAATAATGTTGTTAAAAGACTTTTTCACTTTTTCCTCCTGTTAATCTGTTAATTTTTGTTGACTATATTTTAACAAATACAGTCAATAAAACAACCCAGCCCTTCACGAAGGGCTGGGTTGTTTAAAAAAATTTTTATATCTTCAAATCGTCAATGATTGAAGTATCGGTTTTTTCGCCTTCGCCGGTCATGGCCTCGTGCTCTTCGCGAGTACGACGGGGACCGCGGCTACCTTCCGGTTCGTAAATCTTCAAATTAACGCGCGCATTATTCTTAGCGCCCACCACCCGTAATAAAGTACGCAAACTGCGGGCAGTTTGTCCAGAACGGCCAATAATCTGACCCATATCTTCCGGACTGACGTAAAGAGTAATTAGGACACCCATTTCATCCACCGTGCGTTCAGTTTTAACGCTCTCCGGATGGTCCACTAGGGCCTTAACTACATAATCAATGAATTCTTGGTCTTTAGACATATCTTTAAAAACAAGTAAATCTTACTGAAATAAACTTCCAAATGCCTTAACTTTTTTGTCTCTTGGTCTACTTAGACCGACCATGGGATTAACTCGACCTTTATAATCCTAAAAATCGGTTAAGATTGACCCTCAAGCAAAAATATTAAGGAATGTTTGGTTATAAATATAATACGGCCAACCGGGGAGCAGCGTCAACCAAGTTCTGCCTCACTAGGCTGCCCCAGCGGCAGCCTTTTTACCAGGACGAACTTTCCACACCCGTTTCTTTTCAGCTTTAATAATACCCTGCTCAACGAAAATATTGTGAATTACTGGCGAAACTGTGGCGCCTTGTTTTAGCCAGTGCTGAATCCGTTCAGTTTTAAGCTGAACGGCGCGCGGATTAGCTTGCGGATTAACCGAACCAAGCATCTCTAAATAATCACCATGGGTGTCCTTGGTTTTTTCCGAAACAATAATACGAAAATAAGCCTGCTTTTTTTTGCCGATTCGCGCCAAACGAATAGTTAACATACTCAAAACAAATATACTAATTAATAAAGGTGAGATTATAATAGCGATTTAGACGTTAAGTGTCAAGTCTAGTTAATATCCAAACTATAAAAACTCAAAGCTCAAAAGTCAAAACTCAAAACCACAAGGTAAAAGTCAAAAGTTTTATAGTTTTTATTTTTGAGTTGTAGGTTTGACTTTTGACTTCTAACTTTTGACTTAACGCATCTCTTGACATTTGAATTTTGAAATTAAGTTTTAGGATTTAATTTCTTCCCCGCCATCTCCTTGGCTTCCTCCAATTTAACGGACAACAATTTTGATATACCGTCGTCTCCCATAGTTACGCCATACAATACGGCCGCCCGTCTCATCGTCGCCCGATTATGCGTAATGGTAATAAACTGAGTATGAACCATTAACTTATCCAAAATAGCGGCAAAACGTTCAGAATTAGATTCATCCAAAGCGGCATCAACTTCGTCCAACACCACAAAGGGCGAAGGGTTAAAAGAAATGATCGCGCAAATCAAGGCAATAGAGGCCAGGGCCTTTTCGCCGCCCGAAAGTGAAGCAATAGTAGCCAGTTTTTTACCAGGCGGTGTAGCCTGAATTTCCACGCCGGCAAATAAACCGGCCTTAATCTTCTCTTTGGCTAAAAACTTTTCCCGCACGCTAAGCGGTTTAGCTTCAACTTCCGCTTGACCGTCAGCCGTAGTTTCACTCCCCGCTTCTTCCTCCAGACTCGGTTCAATTTTTTGCAAGACCAACTGAACTTTACCGCCGGAAAATAACAATTTAAAATATTCAACAAATTTTTCATTAATGGCGCGGAAGCTAACCAAAAACCGCTGGGCGATGGTTTCATCCAAATCTTGAATAATAGCTTCCAAAGCCTGGGTGGCTTGTTCCAGGTCGGTAATTTGACCGGTTAAAAAATCAAAACGAGTTTTAGTTTGTTCATAGTCGGACACAACTTCAGGTTCAATGCCACCGGTTAATTCCAATTGGCCTTTGAGTTTTTTTATTTCCAAAGCCGTAGCGCCTTCAGCAATAGTTTCTGTTTCACCGGCGGCTTTTATCTCGTGAATCAATTCCAGGGGAGCTTCTTGCACCATCTCCCGCTCCAAATCCTCCAGTTTAGTTTCCAAACGAGCTTTAGCCAGTTCCAATTCATGCTTTTCTTGACTATAGGTTTGTGCTAAATTCTGGGCTCTATCCAATTCGCGCTGCAACTTAAACAAATCACTCTTACTGCTCTCCTCTTGATTGTGCAGCTCCTGTAATTTTTCGTCAATCATCGTTAGTTCCTGCTCTACTTGCTTAATCGTGCTACCCAATTCCTCCGTTTCACCGGACTTAACTTTGACTGGCGCTTTAGATTCCAAACTAGCTTCTATTTTAAACAGCGATGCTTGCAAACGTTCGGATGATTCTTGTTTAGCACTAAGCTGAATGGCTTGTTGATTCAAGTTGGCTTCCAGGCCGCCTATTTCCTGCGCCAAGTGGTCACGCTGCTGCCAACAGCTATCCCAATCGGGTGACTGGCTGGCAGCATCTTCCGACCAATGTTTAGCTAATATTTGTAAACGTTCGGCTATAGCACCAGCTTGATTAGCCAAAGTCTTAACTTCAGTCAAACTTTTAACGCTTAATAAGTGCTGCTTTAGTTCCCGTTGCTCACTAATTAATTTAGTTAATTCCGATTCTGCCCAAGAACCGCCCCCTTTAGCCAAACCAACAAACCAATCCACTAACTTAACCTGCTCCTCAAGTTTACTTTGTAATTGTTTACGACCGTGTTCAATTTCCAAATTAAACTGGCTGAACTGCGTTTGCGCCAATTTGAGCTCTTCTATCAATTCCTGACGACGCTGCTTTAGAAGGGCAATCTCTCCCTCGCCACGCTTTAAATGGCCAATTTCCTCAGCCGCCTGCGCTAAAGTTTGCTCACGCGTTAATTCACTTAAATGATTCCGTAAGCCAACCTGTTTAATCTGCAACTCCCGCCAAGTTTGCGACCAGGACGCAGTTTTCTCTAAAGCGGCCAACCTGGCCTGCAACTCAGTAATAGTTTTAAGGCGCTCTTCTCCCAAAGTTATTTTAGCAGCCAAACCGTCACCAACTTGCCAGCAACTTAAAGCCAGCTGCTGATAACGGAAGCGGTAATATTTTTTCTGTAAACCTTGCAGCAAGACTTCCAGTTCCTCACGGCGTTCCAAACGTTTAATTTGTCGCGTTAGCACTCTGAGGCGTGGCTCAATTTCCTGGACCAAAATTTTAGCTTGTTCCAAGTTTTCATAAGTTGTTACTAATTTATTAATTGACTGTTCGCGTTTGATTTGATACTGCTTAACGCCGGTAGCTTCTTCAAAAAATTCCTTACGTTCACCCGGCGAAGCCAACAGGACTGAATCAATCATACCCTGGGCAATAACACTGTAAGTTTTTTGACCAACACTGGCCCGAGCCATCAACAGCTGAATATCTTGCAAACGAACCTGATTTTGATTCAATAAATACTCACTCTGACCGTCACGAAAAACACGGCGAGTGATGATTAACTCAGAATATTCTATGGGTGCCTGACCATCTTCGTTATTAAGATAAATGGACACCTCCGCCATACCGCTGCGATTTTTTTTATCACTGCCGGCAAAAATCACGTCCTCGGCTTTTTTGCCGCGCAACAATTTGAGTGACTGTTCTCCCAAAACCCAACGAACGGCATCGGCTACGTTAGATTTACCCGAACCATTGGGGCCGACTATAGCGGTCAGCTCACGATTAAACTCCAATATGGTTTTATTGGCAAATGATTTAAAACCTTGAATTTCTATTTTCTGTAAGAACATGTCTAAAAAGAATAACGAATTATGAATCAAGAATCACGAATAAAAATCCTAACTACTAAATCCCCGCCTGCCAAAGCTAAAATCCTAAAAGATAATCTAACTATTAATACGAGTACTGCGATTAAAGAGCTACTAGCTAATCAAGCAAGGCGAGTGGCGGGCAGGCTAAATAATACCCAAGGCTCTAGACTAGATCACCTAACTGGTTATAGTCTAGAAATATGCTTAAACACAAGAGATTATCGACTTTTAAGATTAAACGAATCATT
>JACRFM010000026.1 GCA_016234305.1 Candidatus Kerfeldbacteria bacterium | reverse complement strand
TGTTTGCTAAACTAACTCAAAAGGTGGTGAATAATGCAGTTGCACTTATTAACCATCGCCCCAGAAAAAGACTTAGCTATCTGACTCCTTATGAGGTCTTTATGGAAGGGAAATTAATTGCAGTTCAAGCTAGAATGTAGGGATTGGCTCACAAAATTTATGACTCTCCCCTACTACACGCCCAAAAAATTAGTTACTGCTTTTACAAAGCCGCCGCCAAAGTGCAACAAATCCTGATAAGTAATCAAAACCACCAGCAACATTAAGATGGCAAAACCGACATTGTGCACCAAGCCTTCAACTTTTTCATTGTTGGGTTTACCGCGTAACTTTTCAATAATCACAAACAGCAAGCGGCCGCCATCCAGCGCCGGAAAAGGAAATAAATTTATAAAAGCCAAATTAAGCGATAACAGCGCGGCAAATTGCAAAACATATATCCAGCCAAGTTCTGCCACCTGACCGGTCATAACCGCTATACCCACCGGACCAGCCACGTCTTTGGGCACCTGGCGGTTAATAATTAAATTTTTAAACAATTGGCCAAAGCCGCGTCCAATATCAATAGCCAAATTATAGGTCGCCACCCCGCCGCGCCAGATTGATTCATACCACGGGTAAGCGATAATGCCCGTTTGAACTAAATTAACCCCTAGAGCCGCCCGCCCGGCTGATTCAGACAAAACTTGAGGAACTCCGGAAGTTTTTACAACCTCCTTACCCCTTAATAAAGTAATGTCCATAGTTTTACCGCCTTGCGCCGCAATATAATTTTGCATTTCCGACAAAACTGTAAACCTGCGACCATCTAGCTCCTTTACTTCATCGCCAAGCTTTAGCCCGGCTTTGTCAGCTGGCGCGCCAGGCAAAACATTAACGATTTGAATTTTAACATCGCGCGCCTGAGTTAATTGGCTCGCGTCCAACATAGTAGGCAAACCCACCATTAGACCGCCGGTTATTAAAACAAAACACAAAATTACATTCATGGTTACGCCGGCTACTAAAATCACGGCGCGGCGCCAGGGTGGTTGCGCGGAAAAACTATCAGGTTCATGTCGCTGTATAACTTGTTCGCCCTTGAGCTTAACAAAGCCGCCTAGGGGCAGCCAATTAATGGAATAGGTAGTCTGTCCACGTTTAGTACCCCAAAGGCGCGGCGGAAAACCAAAAGCAAATTCTTCTACCGTAACCCCCAGTGAGCGGGCGGCCAAAAAATGGCCCAGCTCATGGGCCAAAACTAAGACCAATAATACTCCGATGAAGACTAGAATGGTAACTAACATAAATTCCTAATTACTAATATCTAATTACTAAATAAATCCCAATATTATAAATCCCCAATTAGGAATTAGAAATTAGGATTTAGAAATTTTTATTATATGGTCATTATCTCTTTTTCCTTATCTTCGGTAATTTTTTTAATCCGTGCGTTATAATTGTCAATAATTTTCTGCAATTCTTTTTGCGCCAGAAAAAAATTGTCTTCGGATAACTGCCCGAATTCTTTATCAGCTTTTAAAGACTTCGACAAATCTTCGCGCGTGTTTTTAATGGCTACTTTGGTGGCTTCAGCTTTAACGCCGAGTTGCTTAACCAATTCTTGGCGGCGTTCCTCATTTAAAGCCGGAAAATTAAGCCGAATGAGCGCGCCGTCAATTACCGGCTGAGCACCTAAATTCGCCGCCTGCAATGATTTATCAATTTCTTTTGTTATATTTTTATCCCAAGGTTGTATAATTATTAACCGCGGTTCCGGCGCGTTAATTGAAGCGAGTTCTATAAGCGGCGTCATCATGCCATAAGCTTCCACTTTTATATGTTCAACCAATGCCGGCGTAACCCGTCCGGAACGTAAAGCGCTGAGTTCAGATTTAAAATGGTCCAAGGTTTTATCCAAGGCAACTGTTAAATTATTGAGTTGAGGTAACATAAAATAAATTATTTACTGCTAAAACCTAAATAAATTTGCTTATCATTATTGGGATTTACAACCAGGGCGGTAGGCAAGCGCGATGACGGCAATCCGCTAGTTTGCCAGCTGGCTCCATTATCAGCACTATGATAAAAACCAGCGGCCGTAACATAATAAATACTGCCATTTAATTTGGGTGACACTGCTAAAGCCGTTATAGACACAGTATTAGGCGGAGTCACCAGTTTGAGGTTTTGCCATTTTTGACCATTATCGCCACCTAAGAATAAACCATATTGAGTGGCCAATAACAAATTATTACTGCTACCCACAAAAGCCGCTGTCCGATAACGGCCAAAACGCGCTCCAATCTGGTTCTTAATCAAATCATACAAATCAAGCCAGGTAGTACCCTTGTCCAATGAACGCCACAAATGACCATCAGCCTGCGCCACATACAATAACTTGTTATCGCTTGGACTGATTAAAATTTTGCTGATACCGCCTTTAAATATATAAACCTGCTGCCAACTGGTACCGGCATCAGAGCTTTGCAGTAAAATTCCCCGTGAAGTGCCGGCATAAAGCTGCTTATCGTCAAATCGGCTGACCGCTAAATCATTAATCTGCGAATCGGCGGCTGAATCAAGATAAATATTTTGCCAATTTTGGCCAGTGTCAAGGCTGCGAAAAATGCGGTTACCCGAAGCCACAAAAATCGTGCCCGCCGCCGTGGTGTGCAGGGCCACGGCGCTAACCGGCGCTTTATAAACTTGCTGCCAATGTTCGCCAGCGTCGGTTGTAATCAATAAGCCCTTGTCACCACCGACGGCCACTAATAAATCACCGTTCACCGGAGAAAATTGCAAATTTTTAATATCCACGCCAGCTATGGTAGTAACCTGTTTTTTATCTTGAGCCACAAAAACTTTTTGCTGCCAAGTCTTGGCGTAATCATCGCTGCGGTAAACCCCACCCTCTACCGGCACTCGTTTAACTCCTAAACTGCAGCTCAAACCAAACATGGTTAAGATGAGTAAACTAAAAATGATAAAAAAACTTTTATCACCCCTAGCCAGAATACCCCGCCGATTCGGCGGGGATGAATGGCGAGAGTGATGCCCCGTAGCTTTAGCGAAGGGGAATAACTTGAAAGGGCTACGGGTGATAAATCCTAAAATAGAGGCTACCCGGTGGTCTAGCCACAAGGAGGATTCATTAATCTTCATAACTTATAAGCTTAGCTAACAAACTTTCAAAGGTTAAACGAACATTGCCATTGGCCAAGATTTTACTTCGGGCTGCTTCCAGAGATTTTAACCAATCAGCCAGCCTGGCCCAGGACCAACGGGCTGCTAATAATTTTAGCTCATTTTGCTGTTTTTGATAAATAACCAAGTTATCTAAACCAAGTTTTAGTTGCAATAACGCCCGGCCAATTTCCTGACAAGTTGACAACAGTTCCAGGGCCGCTGGTTGGATTGAATTCAGAGATGAACTATTTTCCTTAGCCAAATTTCTATTAATGAAATTTTGCCAAGCCAGCCATTTATTAATGGTAATAAGCTCAATTAATTCTTTAACCACCTGCAAATGGGTTCTTAAGGTAACGTCGTTATTCATCCATAATTCAGCCAGTCCGATGCGTCCGTCGGCATACTGCGCTAAATCTTGGGCCAGATTAAACTCTACTCCGGACATTTTTAATAAATCAACTATTTGCTCTTTCGGCGCCAAACCAACCGGCAGCAACTGACAGCGTGAGATTATGGTTCGAGGTAATTTGCGCAAATTAACCGCCAGCAATAAAAAAATAACCCCGGTGGCCGGCTCTTCCAGCATTTTAAGCAAAGCATTGACCGCTTCGGTATTCATTTCATCGGCCAGATTAATAACCACTACTCTAGGCTCGCCTTGCCAAGAACGAGTTCTCACAAAATCTCTAAGTTCACGAATTTGTTGAATAGTAATATCCTGCTTATCAGGTAATTTTTCCAGCCAATGCATATCCTGGTAGGAGTGGCCGACCACCTGTCGACAATTTTGACAATGTCCGCAAGGTTTGCCAGCGGTGTCCTGACAAAATAAAAGTTGCAACAATCTTTCGGCTAAGACTGCCTTACCCACGCCCGGCATTCCATAAATCAAATAAGCCTGACCTAGATTATTATTATCAAATAACAATTTAAAGTACTGCCAAGCTGGATTATTTAATGCTGAAAAAACGATATTAGACATAATTAAACAAGCTTGCTATTAACCGGCTCAACAGTCTGGTTGTCAGACCACAAAAATACACTAAAGAGCAGCCAAACCATTATAGCCAAGTCATTTTTAAACCAGGGCGTATCCACCAAGCCTTGCACTAAAATAGAAAATAAAAGTGTTAAGGGAATAATTAGATTTTTACGGTTGCCAGCCGCCAAGCAGGCCTTAATAATTAAACCAGCTAAAGCGACCACGCCACCAAGTCCCAGATAAAGCCAAGTGGTTAACAGCAGATTGTGAGGAAATAAACTGGCGTAATAAAGTTCAATCGCTAAACCGCTCTGTTTAGCCTCTGGTAGTCGGGGCATAATTTGTTGTAAAAAATAAGGTTGCCATTCACCTAAGCCTAAACCTAAAATCGGCTTAAGCCTTACCACCTCTAAAGCTTCACGCCACAAAACCAACCTAACCTGCCCTGAAGTTACTTGATATTTATCATTACGGTGGCTCAAAGGAAACCAGTAATTATATTTAACAAAAACTACCGGCAGCAGCAGATTTAACAATAATAAACCTACACCCAGACCAACGGTAAACTTAGGACGGTTAAATTTAGTCAATAAAATAAAGATAGCCAAAGATGCAATTAAACTGATAAGCCCAGTATAGGAATTACTGCCTGCTAGTGCTAAAAACATAATGCCAATACCCAGCCACCAGATTACTTTTTGGGCGACGGTCAGGTTAATTTTAAAAACATTCGTCAGCGAACACAAACCAGTAAGCAGCAAGATCGGCACTAAAAACATAGCCAAAACATTGGGTGAATCATACCAGCCGTAAATTCGGCCCGTCTGGTTTGAAACAGCCATAATTATGGAACCTAAACCAGTTACGACGCCGCCCAGCCAAAACGACATTATTACTTGCCGCCACCATTTTTCCTTAAGGCTCGCTAAATTCAATTCATTTATAAATAAGTAAGCTAAGACTAACGGGTCTATTATCCAACCCTTTAAAATACCTAGTGCTAAACGTTTGTCAGTGGCCACGGTCGCCGCCACTAAAGCCGCCAGCAGCCATAACCCCACCCACAGCAGCCAACCTTTAGTTGATTTAAACTTGAGCCAATCATAATCACGCCACTTGCCCTGTACTAAAAAAACGAGCAATAAAATATAAATTGCCAATTCCAACCAGGTTGTCGGCACCCCTAAAATATTAAACCGCAGCAGATAAGTTGGCAATAAAGCCAAAACTGCATACAAGGCCAAATCAAAACGATACCAAGCCAAAATAGCTAAGGGTAAAAGCAAAACAAGTAACCAATCAGATAAAATCATTATAATAGAACTTAAAAGCTAAATCACGTTAATTCAAAACTCAAAAGTCAAAAATCAAAAATACAAGTTAAAAGTAAAAAGTTTTGAGTTTTTACTTTTAACTTTTGACTTAATGCATCTTTTGACATTGGGATTTTGAAATTTGACATTTACCTATAATAGATTGGAGACTATTTAGGGTTTAAATTTTAGGATTTAAGATTTTGATTACTATTTAGTGGATAGTATACTCCGCTTATATGATTCCAAATTATCCAAAGCCACGCCCGTGCCCTTGGCCACGCACAACAAAGGTTCATCGCCCACATAAGCGGTAACACCGGTAGCCTGAGTAAATAATTTATCCATGTTCCTGAGTAGCGCCGTGCCGCCGGACAAGACCATGCCTTTGTCTATAACATCGGCGGAAAGTTCCGGCGGCGTGATTTGCAAGACAGATTTCACGGCGTGAATAATACCTTCCAGCTCGTTTTGGATGGCTTCGGTTATATCGTCCGAAGTTACCGGCACCGTCCGCGGCAAACCTGAGAGCATATCGCGCCCGCGCACCTCCATGGATAATTTATCCTCCAAATACATGGCCGAACCGATTTTTATTTTAATTTCTTCCGAAGTCTGCTCGCCTATGGCCAAACCGTATTTTTTGCGGATAAAATCGGCTATGGCCGCGTCTAGTTTATTGCCGCCAATACGCACCGAAGTATTGGCCACAATTCCGCCTAAAGAAATTACCGCCACTTCACTGGTGCCGCCGCCCATATCCACAATCATGTGTCCTGAAGCCGAGCCAATGGGAATATTAGCGCCAATCGCCGCCGCGATTGGTTCTTTGATAATATAAGCCGCTTTAGCACCAGCCGCCATGGTAGCGTCTATGACCGCACGGCGCTCCGTGGAGGTTATGCCCGCCGGTACGGCTATCATAACTTCGGGTTTAAAAAAACGAATACCGCCCAGCGATTTATTGATAAAATACCGGAGCATCGCCTCGGTCGTGCGATAATCGGCAATTACACCGTCCTTGAGCGGCCGCAAGGCCACAATCGTATCCGGCGTGCGACCTAACATTTCTTTTGCCTCTTCACCGACTGCCAATACCGCGCGGTCGGCGGTGGATATTGCTACCACCGACGGCTCGTTTATCACAATCCCGCGGCCCGGCACGTGCACTAAAGTGTAAGTAGTACCTAAATCAATACCAATTTTCTTAATAAACATATGTGATTAATTTAGCTAAAAATAGCCTAAAAGTCAATGACATTGACAATTAAGGCAAGGCTGGGTAGACTAAACAAAAAACCATCTAACCTCAGGAGAAAAAATGAACCTTAACAATCAAACTGCCATAACTTATCATGTTGGCCAACCTCTTATCATGATGAACTTCCAATACGTTGACCAGCCTTTATCAAAAAAAATTACCATCGGTCTTATTAACATTACCCTAAAACCAGAAACTGTAAAAAATTATCTTACTTCAAATGAATACCTTGACCCTGATATTTTTATTGTCTATAACTCCGCTGGCGAAGTCATCATCATTGACGTCAGATATTCCATTGTTACTAAAGATAAAATCAACCAAAACAACGTAACCAAAATTCCGGAAGAATTGACAAAAATATTTAATAGTTTAGATGGCTATAAACTCTATGGCGGTAGATTAAAGCAAGCCTTTTCTCAATTCTTAGCCAATTTAAAATAATCTTTCAACAACTGCGAACTCCCTCTTACCAAAGCGGGAGTTCAATTATTATACTTGGGCACTTTTAAGCCCCATTTCCCAAAATACTTTAACCACCAACTTTGCTGGGAAATCACCACGGCCCCGCACAATGAAGCCTCCGCGGGCTCACGCCCGAGGTATCCTTAATTTCTTCGGCGCCCATCCGCCGATAAATATCAGCTCAAAACCGGGTTTTAAGGTGATACGGATACTGTAACACCTATTGTGCGGCCGCACAATAGGTGTTACGTCTGGATTGGGCATTAAGTCACCAAGTCACCAAGTCACGTTGTCTAATTCATTTAACTAAGGTGTTGCCGTTCCTGTATCAGGGGCTGGCGCAGGAGTCGGAGTAATTGCCGAAGCTGGAGCGGATGTCGGCACTGGAGTAGCAGCTGGTTCAGTTACTGTCGGCGTAGGCGCAACCACTGGTTCAGGCACTGGAGTAGCTGGGACTGCCTCTGGTGTTGATGTAATTGGGGTTGACGTAACCGGGGTTGATGCTGAAGCAGGGGTTGGGGTTGAGGTTGGAACATCACTAGTTGTTGAACTTGAAGTAGAGTTGGTTGTATTACTAGATGAACTAGAAGTACTGGCTGGGGTTGATGATTGTATTGTTGGGCTAGCTGTAACAGGAGACGTAACAAGATTAGTATTAGTTATACTCTCGCCGGCGACTTTGGGTTCTACAGAAATCTCCACTATCAAACTAGGCATAATCAGGAAAGAATCGCTGCTCTTGGCCAAGTTAAAAATTTATGTACTTTGTATTTTGTCAATATCTTGGATAATTAACTGATTTACCACCTACCGCCGAATCATTAGCGCGATACTTTTGCCAGGACTTTTCCAAACGGAACATTTTACCACGCACCTCAATATAACGTCGCATTAAATCTTCCGCTAACTCAACATCCAGTTTGACGCCATATAACCCAATCGCCTGCTCCAAATAAACAATCATCTTGTTGCATGACAACATGGCCTTTTCCAAAGTCGCTACGGCCAGTTTAAAGTCGCTAAAACGCAAGCTGTGAGACTCGGCTACGTATAACGGAATGGACATAGCGCAAGCTGTAAGATTGTCGCTAAAAATATATTTCAGTCGTTTTAATTTTGGCTCTAAATTCTTGGCAATGATAACCGCACATTCTACGGTTCTTTGATACACCTCCAAGTCCCGAAATGAACGCACCGGCTTGCGCGGCTGAAATTTATTTTGATAATACGGCATACATCAAACTATGGTTAACTTATTAACTTTTGGTATTTCAACTTTTGTGCCATCTTTAAACTTTATCCGCCGTTTTCTCTGGGAGCTTAACTTTTTAACCACGTGCAGGGGGTAAAACTCAAAATACTCTTGCTCGTCAAACCAAGCGCACTTAAACTCATAAAGCCTTAACCCAGTGAGACGCGACAGCGCGAGCGCGTACCAAGTAAGCTGTTCAACCGGTTTTTCCTTGCTGGCGTTTGGTTTATAATCCAACAAATGAATCTGGCCGTTCCGCACCTGCACCAAATCAATATGCCCGGTTAACAACCGCGGCAAAGGCTCCAACTTTTTACGGCCTTTAATTTGAATGGCGCCATCGTCGGTAATTTTAAAATTCAACTGGTTTTCCATATGAGCCACATCCTCGCACCGCAAGTACACCGGCACTTCGCTGGCTACGGTGACGGAATCATTGGCCAGAAAAAAGCGCTGCAGGGCCTCGTGCCTTAACTTGTTATCCGCCACCGCCTGCAACACCAGTTTAGCCAAACGATTGGCAAAATTAAACTTGCCGCGCACAATCATTTCCGCTTTATTAAATTTAGACACGATTTCCGACATGCGCTCGCCGGCCTGAAAATACTGATGCGGCGTTTCCGACGACACATTATCCAGATATTCTTTCAGCGGCCCAAAATGCCGGTTTTTGTATTCCTCCAGCAATAGTTTCATTTTGCCGCGATGATAACGAAAACGATAAAGCTGGCGATGCGCCAAAGTAACGGTTTCCACCATCTCGGCTGGCGGATACATTTTTATAATATAGGGCCGCAAACGGCTAAATCGGCACAATGGTTCATATTGCGCGTACCACTCGGCCAGGGTGCTGGTATCGGGACGAACGCCGAACTTTTTCTGCAACCAAGCGCAAGTTTGCTCCAAATTGTAACCCAAATTATGTATGCTTAAACCTTCCAACACAACATTTAACGGATATTTTTTGCCTTTAATATCCTGGGCGGTAAAAGTGCGGCCGCATTCCGGCCGGCGGCACAAATACAATTGGACAATTTGATATTTATTGCGCCGGGTGCCGCGTTTGACAAAATCGCGGCCGCCGCAATAAGGACAAATTTCGGCCGCGCGCGAAATGCCTAAATTAGCAACATCGGGCACTTGAGCCGTGGCTGGCGATTCAGCTACCGGCGCGTCGGCTAGGGTAATTAATGAAGCTCCCCGAAGTCCACGGCGGACGGAGGCGAATGAAGCCTCCACGGGCTCACGCCCGAGGTATCCTTCATTTCTTCGGCGAAATCCGCCGAATAAATTATCATTAGAAGTTTTTAACGACACTGGCAAAGACCCAACTGAAACACAAATCTTTTCCGCCCCGCTGGCCAAAGTTGTTAAACCAGTACCGAAATTGCCTGACGCCTGTGGCCGACCATTTGGGACAGAGTCCTGAGAAGAAGGTGCCGCAGGCACAACCTCAACTTCGGGACTGGGACACCCAGCACCGGCCAAAGTAGAACCATTGGCATTTACAGTTACAGTATTGGTGGCAGTATTACCCAAAGTTGTGTTACCCTCGACAGTTAAACTGGCCAGCATGGTATCACCCCCAGTGCTGGAACGAGACAACATTAGATTACGGACAAAAGTGTCGCCTTTAGTATCAAGCACAAACTTTACTACGCCATTTACCGCTAGTCCTAGCAAGTTAATATCAGTCACAACACTGGCTGGATTAACGTATACGCTGCTGTCGGATGTATTAGAAATTCCGCTAGGCCAAGCGAAAAAACTATACTCAAGGGATGATATACGCTCGTATACGCTCTGTCCTGTAATCAGCCAAGTATTGGACAGAACCAGAATGCCGCCACCAGCGCCGGTGGTCAGGAAGAAATTACCGCTGGCTACGCCGGCTTTGGAAACCTGGCAGTTAACTTTGTTTTTTAGCAAACTCATAAATTACAAATCACCCCTGGCAGACATTTTGCCAAACAAAAATCGCCGCCGCCCGTATCCAACGTCGCTTGGCCGCGTCAACTATCTTAGTTATCTGCCGCTTTAAACGGTTTTTGCCCCTCCTTGGCATACCCAGTAACAATAACTTCACTAGGCACTTTTACGAGCCGAGTGAAATGAAATTAAATAAGTTAAAATTGGAGTCTTGTTATTAAAAATGGAAAATCTATCTGGTGCCAAGGGCGAGCCCAAGCACCAAGAATAGTCAAAATATTGGGATTGTTGGCCACTCGTTGCCCGACGAGAAATATACCGCCGGAGCGATGTCCAGTACCGAGCTGGCTTGCGGTGCTGGGCGAGTATAGTGAAGTTTTGTTACTGGGCATACCCTCCAATATTTATATAAAGCTACCAGGGGTGACCTGGCATTTATTTAAGCCAATCCTAATTTACCTTTAACTAATTTCATATCAGTTTCCAAAACATCAATTCTATCCGCTTCTTTATAAAGCGCCCGGTCAATTTTATGTTCCACGCTTGATAAACGGCCATCAAATTCCTTAAAACCAGACTTCAAGGCGGCCACATCGGTTTTTAAGATAGCCACATCAGCCTTAACTTCAGCCAATTCTTGCTTGCTGGCGGTATTGGCAAATCCCTCGGCGGTTAGACGAGCCAAGCCGTCAATTTTAGATGCTACCTCTTCCTTGGTAGCTGATTTGGCAAATCCCTCGGCGGTAGTACGAGCCAAATCACCAATTTTATCAGCTAATTCTTGCTTGCTGGCGGTATTGGCAAGGCTTTTGGCAGTATTGGCAAATCCCTCGGCGGTAGTACGAGCTAAATCACCAATTTTATCAGCTAACTCTTGCTTGCTGGCGGTATTGGCAAATCCATCGGCGGTAGTACGCGCCAGGTCGTCAATTTTTTTAGCTAATGCTTGAGTGGTGATTATGGGATTTTTGTCAGACTTATTCATATGTTGATAATTTAGGACCTACGCGTTTCTCCTAAAAACTATTCAATACTTGTCAATACTGTTGTATTTGTCATTCTGAACTTGTTTCAGAATCTCTAATATTAGCCAATGAGATCCTGAAATAAATTCAGGATGACATGAAACGCGTA
>JACRFM010000022.1 GCA_016234305.1 Candidatus Kerfeldbacteria bacterium | reverse complement strand
TTTGTCCAGCTGGGGCTATGACTTATTAATTTGGTTGATTTTTCTTTTGATCATAGCCGTGGCAGGTAATAGTACCCAGGTGTTTCAGAAGACAGTTAAGCCAAAGATCAAGGGAACGTTTGGTACGCATGCCTCTGGTTTGCGTCAATAGTCGTTTAATACATCCCACCAACGATTCGGCGGTATTGGTCGTTGTCGGTAGGTGGAGTTCGGGATATTCCCGATAAGTACGGTACTCACGGGCGTAGGTAAGAAAACCATTGATAACCTTGTGAAATCCCCGTGACTTAGTGAAACCTGCCAGATAGTTTAGATAATACAGGCCCCGGGCAGCTTTGACCCAAGGGTAGGCCTTAAGCACTTGATAAAGGGCTGTGAACACCAATCTAGCGTATACTGGATGACGACTTTTCTTTCCTTGAGAAAGGTAACTGCCTAAACTTAATACTAGATGGAAATGACAACGTTGAATCAGCCAGTGGTGTTCAATAGCCACCCCGCGTAAACTCTGCGCTCCATCGCAAATCAAGGCTCTAATCCTTTGTTTAATAGCTGGCGATAATTTTCCAAAAGCCGCCAGCCAATCAGCCTCGTTCTCATAGCCTAGAGCAAAATAGGGAGCACTAATGACTGCCCGGGTATCATTGATGCCTTTGAGGAGAATAAGATAAATAGTACAGGGTTTCTTATCTACCTGCACCACGCAGGCATCGGCTACCGCTACTAAGTAACCTTGGGCAGGGGCGTCTTGCCAACCAACTCTACGATCAAAGTCTTTTAAACTGGCGCGCAAGATGTAACCGAGAGTTGAACGGTTACAGCCTCGTCGGCGCGCTAACGCCTTAAGTGATGGCAGTTCACGAGACAGATACTGCCTGGCCAGATTAACTGATACCCTTCGTCTTTTTCTGCCTAGGGTTTTGTGACGAATACGCCAGGTATGCAAACACTTAGCACATTGTCGTCTTCTTGGTCCATAACGGCGTATTAAGGCGATACAGCACGGAGAATTGGTGTGTAGATTGTTCATACACGCCAACTTTCCCAGATTCCTTAAGTTTTGTCGCTAAACCAAGAGCAAAATCAAAAAATCCATCAACCAAATTTTTTCCTCAAACCCCCAGCTGGACAAATTTCACTACTGGTAAAGTTGGTAGTATAATGAATTGTTAAATCAAGACATTTTGTTATATAATTTAGTCATATGTCTATCAATCCTGTTAGTTTTATAAACAGTCGCCTGGAACGAAAATTGGCTCTACTTTTGAGTCTGGTGGCTTTGGTATCGTTATTTGTTTTTGCTTGGCTGTCCATTAGATTAATTACAGTAACGCGTGAACAAAATATTGGGGAGTTGGAATGGCAATTAGCTAATCAGACTTCAGATCGTTTACGCAAGTTTATTTTTGACAAATTGGAATCTTTTCGAATTATTGTGGCTGATCCAAATGTTACGGCCATCGGTCATGAACAGCAGGTTTTTATATTGCAAAGTCAGTTGCAAAATGATACGTCTTTGACAGAAGTATCGTTTATTAGACCTGACGGTCATGAATTATGGCGGGAAGTTCGTGGTTCTAAAGGCCAGCTTCAACCACCCAATTTGCGAGTTTTTGATGAGAACGATAAATTAGTGGCTACGGTTAAACAAGGTAAGAATTATCTTGGCCCGGTAGTTTTTAAAGATAACAAATCGCTGTTGGTGCTGGCCTCGCCAGTAATCAACTATCAAGGAGAGATTATTGCGATTTTGCGAGGTGAAGCTGATTTAAAAATGTTGACACCGCTCGTTATAGCGGCCAATTTAGGCAGCAGTGGTTACTTGTATTTATTGGATGAAGGCAATCATTTGCTGACATCATCGTCTAATTTTATCAAGCAATCGTATCCGGTTGGCTACAAGGTAACCAGTTCCGAACAAGTTGCCTGGCGACAAGATAGGCCAGGAGACGCTGTCCTAAGGTCTGAATATGGGCCTTCACCCTTGAGCAAACAGGCGGTCTTTTCGGTCAGTCAAAAAATTAATCAACTTGACTGGTTAATCAGGGTGGAATGGCCTGAGGCTGAAGCTATGGAAATATTGCCCCAGATTATTACGCAATTGATTTTAGCGGCTGTAATTTTGTTAATTATCTTGGGTAGTATTAGTATATTAGCGGCTCGCAAGATTTCCCGTCCGATTCATAAATTAAGTTTGGCCGCCAGCAGTATTGGACAAGGAAAATTTGATGTTAGTTTACCCACGGTTGGTCAAGACGAGGTTGGTCAATTGGCTCGTGAATTTTCGCAGATGCTGAAAGGTTTGCAGGAACTCGAAAAATTGAAAGACGAATTTGTTTTTATTGCTGCTCACGAATTGCGTACTCCCGTAACGGCTATTCGCGGTTATGCCGAGATGCTGACGGATTTGGGTACTAGTTTGCCGCCTCAGGCTAAGGAATTTACGGAACGCCTGCAGCAGTCTGGTTCGCGACTGGCTAATTTGGTTAATGATTTGCTGGAGGTGGCTCGCGACCAGGCCGGCCGTTTAAAGTGTGAGACTTCGCCGCAGAATTTAATGGAGATAGTCCAAGGCGTGATTAGCGAACTCGCGCCGCTGGTTAAAGAAAAAGAGCACACTTTGCAATTTCAGCCGCCCGGTAACTTGCCGCCGGTATTGGTTGATAAAGATAAGTTGCAGGAAGTGTTAGTTAACTTGGTTAGCAATGCCATCAAATACACGCCGCCCCGCGGTACCATTAAGATTGATTTAATGTCGGCGGTTGGCGAGGTAACCGTGTCGGTGCAAGATAATGGCATTGGTATTTCCGCCGAGGACCAAGCTAAATTGTTCCGGCGTTTTTACCGCGTGGAGTCGGACGAGACCAGGAATATTCAAGGTACTGGTTTGGGTTTATTTATCGTGCGGCAATTGGTGGAGCGCATGGGCGGTAAAATTTGGGTGGAAAGTGAGAAGGGGAAGGGTACAACTTTTAGGTTTACGCTTAAAACGGTTACTGGCGCCAGTTAGGATTTTATATTTGGTAGATAATGAAATCGTCCCGCTATACAGCGGGACGATGGTTATAAAGCAGTTTAAGCTTAAACTTTTTTCTTGCCCTTTTTATCTGTCCGCAGTTTCATAATATAACCCGCCAGTTCTTTGGCGCCCACGGCCAGGACGCTTAAATAGGAAGCGGATGATTCTAGTTTCTCCCTGATAAAAGTCACTAACTCGGAAAATTTACGCACGCCTTCTTCCAGGCCATGCAATACTTGGACTACCCGGCGCAAAATTAGCAGCCAATATACCAGAATCCAGCCAATCAAAAACGATAATCCAATAACTGCTAGGGCCAGGGCTAGATTTAAAATGTCCTTACTGGTTTCAAGATACATAGGATTTTGATGAATTTTAAGCTGAATTCATTATATCACCGCTAGTGGCAGTTGAGTAGAGGGTGTGGTAATATGGTAGTAAGGTTAATAATTCCTAAAACTTAAATCTTAAATAATACCCAAACAATAAAATCCCAATTTCAAAGCTCAAATGCCAAATCAATGATTTAATGACTAAATGCCAAAAAAGTTTTAAAATTTGAAGTTTGGATTTGATTTGACATTTGGATTTTGAAATTTGCCATTAATTAGATTATTTAACTTTCTTATTATGGACGAATTAACCGACAAAGACCTGGCCCGCGGTTATTGGTTTATTACCCATCGGGAGCGAATACGCTATAGTATTATCAGCGTGATTGGTATTTTTTTATTGGGCGTCATCGTCTACGCCGGCTGGCAATTTATGGACTGGCTGGCCAGTCGGACAGCCGAGGAAGAGTCGTTACGTTTGTTAGTTTCCTCATCAGTTGATGTTGAGGAATATAGACAGCGTAATACCCCTTTGCCCCTTGAGCTTGGTAAAGTTATGGCCGTGCCGGCCGCTCTGGGGAAATATGACTTTATTGTCCAGGTAAAAAATCCTAATTTGAAATGGGCCGCTCGGCAGGCTGATTATTCTTTCAATATCGCCGGGCAGTCATTTAATGGTCGTTCCTTTGTTCTGCCCTTGGAGGATAAGTTTTTTTTGAAGCTGGGAGTCAATTTGGATAAACTGCCAGCTGGCAGCACTATTACTATTAATAATATTAATTGGCAGCGGATCCGCGATTTTAAAAATTTTACCACACCTGATTTTGCCGTTAGCGGGGAAAAAATTGAGCAGGTTGGCGGTGAGACTGATCCGGCCAAAGCCGGCACTCGTCTTACTTTTACTCTGACCAATCAAAGTCCTTATAGTTTTTGGCAAGTACCAGTGACGGCGGTTTTAACCAATAATTCGCATGTGACGGCGGTTAGTCAGCAGGTTTTGACTAGTCTTGATTCCAGCCAGGCCATATCTATGGAATTTTATTGGCCGGAGCAGACTTTTTTGGTTAACCGATTGGTAGTTAAACCGGAGGTTAATATCTTAGACCCGCAAGCCATTAAGCCGCTTCGTTAAAAATAATTATGTGGCGACGTTTGGTTTTAGTTCTTCGTGATTGGGATTGGCCGCTATTTATTTTTACCATTCTTTTGTTACTTTTGGGCTTGGCCGAGCTTTATTCCAGCTCTTTTTCACGTCCGGAAGTTAAAGATTTATTTTACCGTCAATTGGTTGGAGCCGGGCTGGGCTTATTGCTTATGATTATAGCTTCAGCCATTGATTATCGAGTTTATCGTTCCTGGTCGCGCGTCATTTATCTGTTTATATTGTTGTTACTGGTAGCAGTTTTGCTATTTGGTTATACCGTGCGTGGTACCACCAGTTGGTTGCGTTTTGGTATTTTGAATTTTCAGCCAGTGGAGGCAGTTAAATTTTTATTAGTGATAGTCTTGGCTAGCTTTCTATCACAAGCCGGACCGCCCCTGAGCATAAATAAAACTCTGCGGGCGGTTATGATATTATTTTTGCCGATTGCTCTGGTACTATGGCAACCAGATTTTGGCGCCGCTTTTGTTCTACTGGCAGCCGGCGGCGCCCTGCTTATCTCCATGCCTAAATCGCCTCGTTGGTGGTTAATTATCGGCGGGGCCGCTGTCGGCTTGTTGCTGCTGGGAAGTTTTTTTATGAAGGATTATCAATTGGCCCGTTTGAACGCGCTAGTTAATCCTCAAGCCGACCCTTTGGGTAGTGGTTATAATGTTACACAATCGGTGGTGGCGGTGGGCGCGGGCGGACTATGGGGCCGAGGTCTGGGACTAGGCACACAAAGTCAGCTTAAATTTTTACCGGAGCAGCATACTGATTTTATTTTTGCCTCTATCGCCGAAGAGTTGGGCTTAATTGGCAGTTATTTAATGCTTGGTTTGTGGGCGGCTTTTTTTACCCGGTTGGTTTGGCTGCTGCGGCGGGTGCGCGACGATTTTGCGACCTTGGTGATTATCGGTATTTTTAGTATTTTTGCCATTCAGGTTACCTTTAACATTGGCATGAATATCGGCTTATTGCCGGTAGTCGGTTTAACCTTGCCTTTTGTCAGTTTTGGCAGTTCTTCACTCGTGGTTAGTTTGGCGGCCGTTGGTTTGTTATTTAATTTAGGGCGTCAATACGGCAAAGGCGCCCCCCGGGAGGCCCTGCCGCCAATTGACAGGCAAGGTTCATCTGTGATAATATAATTTGGCTATAAATAAGCATTATGAATACCAAACGTTCAACGCCTTATTTGTCCGGTGAAATTTTACGGTTAATTTCTTACTGTCCTTTATGTGAAGCGCCCACCAAACCGTTGCGCGCTCGGATACTGGAAGATAAAGCCGGCGGTAATTTAATTCATCTGCAATGTGCCAATTGCCACAGTTCCATGCTAGCTCTGGTGGTTAATTCACCCTTCGGTATAACCTCTATTGGTTTAATAACTGATTTGACCAGCGACGACGTTTTACGTTTCAAAGATAAAGCCGGTTTAACCGCTGATGAAGTTTTGGAGGTGCATCAGCTTTTATATAAAGAAGGAGATAAATAATTATGCCAACCTTATCAGTCAATTCACGTTCTGTTACCGGTACTGGTCTGAATAAATTGCGCCAACAGGGTATTTTACCGGGTGTGGTTTATGGCCATGGCGTGACGCCATTGAATATTGGCGTGGACAAAATAGCTTTTACTAAAGTTTATCGCCAAACAGGTGAGAGCAGTTTGCTTGATTTGGTAATAAATAGCGGTAAGCCGGTTAAAGTTTTGATTCAGGAAGTGCAATATCACCCACGGACTGAACAGCCGGTTCATGTTGATTTTCATCAAGTCAGAATGGATGAAAGACTAACGGCGGAAATCCCGCTTAAGTTTATAGGTGAACCCAAGGCGGTAAAAGAGTTAGGTGGTGTTTTGCTCAAGAATTTAGACCATTTAAAAGTGGAATGTTTGCCGAGTGACCTGGTTCACGAAATTGAGGTGGATGTAACGGAGCTCGCGGTACTTGAACAAAGTTTGCACGTTAAGGATATTAGTCTGCCGCCGGGCTTAAAACTTTTGACGGCCCTTGATGATATAGTGACTACGGTGGTGGCGCCGCGCACTGAAGCCGAGTTGGAACAAATCAAATCGGAAGTTAAGGAAGATGTTAGTCAGGTGGAAAAGGTAGAAGCCGAAAAAGAAACAAGTGAAGAAATCTCGACTGTCGACAAGAAACAGTAGGTAGATTTAGAAGACTAAAGTAAAACCCAGTCGGTTAGACAACAACTGGGTTTTATGACTTGCTCACATTGGTGAGTCAAAGCTTGGGTTGGCATGGTTGTCTCCTATGAGTTTGGTGAACATCTCTTTACCTTTTTTGGTTTGGCCACGTTTTATTTGCCACTGATTTTTTATGGTTGCTTCTATCTTACCAGTAGCAGTTTCAATGATAATCTGGTCGTTTCCATTAAAACGAACAGCCGTGATAGCGACAGCTAAATTCTGGTGTCCATCACTTAGGATGACTTGCCAAGGTAAATCGCCACCATAATGAGTATAGACATTCCACCAAGTGTCATAGACACTGGGCCAACTTTCTTTTTTTAAAGGTTTCATTTTAAACTCCTTTTTCCTTTTGTTTCATTTACAGTTTACTAGTTCAGCTGGTTTTAAACAAATCAAATAGCCACAGCTTATTAATTAACACATTGGTTGAGCACTAATATTATTCGTTGTTTTTGGCTAAGCTGACTGTTAATATGCGTTTAAAGCCGCTTAAGTCATTTTTAACATCTACTTGACACAGCGGCAAAATATTTTTTATTAAAGTGACTAATGAGTCACTGGTCAAAGGGTTAATTTCTAAAATCAGCGCCCGGGGGCGATTGGTTGGTGTTAGTCCGGCAATTTGACTGAACAATTTTTTGTACCAGTTAAGGCTGCCAGCGCCGTCTAGTAAAGCTATTTTCGGTTCAAACCTTAGCGTTTTAGTTATTTCACTGGGCAGTAAGTAAGGCGGATTAGCAATAATTAAGCTATCCATAAGGCAGTTTTTGTGCTCTAGTAGCGGGGTTAACATATCGCCAGCGATAAATTCAAGCTGGTGATTTATTTTGTAATTTTTTGCATTGAGGCGTGCTATTTTAAGGGCTGATGATGAAATATCTGTCGCTATGATTTTTGTTTGAGGTAAAGCAAACATGAGACTGATAGCAATGCAGCCGCTGCCAGTTCCGATTTCGATTACATAATTTTGCTGATTAGCCAAACGTTTGACCAAGTCGATAGTTTCTTCAACTAACAGTTCGCTGGCCGGCCGTGGAACTAATACATCTTTATTTACTACAAAATTTCGCCCATAAAATTCTTTGCAGCCGACTAAATATGCCACTGGCCAGTTAAGTCGGCGTTTTAAAATTAGATAGAGAAATTTGACAAGCTGCCGATAGTTCAGTCCTAGTTTGGACTTGGTAATTAAATTAGTGCGAGCACAGTCCAATACGTATGACAATAGCACCTCCGTATCCAAAATCGGGGAGGTGCTATTAATTAATAACCGTTGACCAATTTTTAGCGCCCGCCCTATTGTCATAGCTCGTGTTTTTTCAATTCAGAGATTATTGGTTCAAGCTGGCCGTCCATAATTGAAGTTAAATCGTGCCAATTAACTTTAAGGCGATGGTCAGTCAACCGGTCTTGGGGAAAATTATAAGTACGAATTTTTTCCGAGCGGTCACCCGAGCCAATTTGCGAACGACGCGATGAATCACGCGCCGCGTGGACCTGCTCTGTTTGCCTAGCCAATAGCCGCGACCGCAAGACAGCCATGGCCTTTTCCTTGTTTTGCTTTTGTGAACGTTCATCCTGACAAATTACAGTCAATCCGGTTGGCAGGTGGACCAGGCGAATGGCTGAGTAGGTAGTATTGACGCTTTGTCCGCCGTGCCCGGAAGAGGTGGTGGCCTCTATTTTTAATTCTTCGGGCTTGATTTGCAAGTCAACCTCTTCAGCTTCCGGCAGAACCGCCACCGTGACGGTCGAGGTGTGGACTCGGCCGTTTTTCTCGGTGGCCGGTATGCGTTGTACCCGATGGACGCCGCTTTCATGTTTCAAATGCGAATATACTCTTTGTCCAGAAATTTCCACAATTACTTCTTTGTAACCGCCGAGGTCGCTGCGACTCTCCGATAAAATTTTAGTTTGCCAGCCTTGTCGTTCGGCATAGCGCAGGTACATGCGCAGCACTTCGGCGGCAAACAAACTGGATTCGTCGCCGCCGGCGCCGGCGCGGATTTCCATAATAGTATCTTTGGCATCCAGCGGGTCCGACGGTTCTACCAATTCTTTAAAGGCCGTTTCCACTTGGGGCAGTTTTTTTTGATTAACCAGAATTTCACTCTCAATCAGAGCCTGTAATTCCGGATCGTTTTCCGATTGCAAATTTTTTTGCAAATGCTCCAGCTCGGTAAATAGACGGGTGCGATTTTCAGCTAGGTCAACAATCTGTTTAAGGTTGGCGTATTCGCGGTTTAGTTTGGACAGTTGCCCGACATCAGCCGATACCTCACTCTGCTGCAACAATTGTTCCAGTTCCCGCTGGCGTTTTATGGCCTTATCATAGTATGAAGCAAAATCCATAGAGTTGAACCAATCTAAAACCTCTTACCACCAATAACAAAACAGGCAAGAGGTTTTAAGTAAAGTTAAGCTGAGTCTTTTTTTGATTTGGCCCGTCCGGCTTTGGCAATAACTTTTTCTTGGGTTAGGACTGTGCGTTTTTTAAAGCGTTCCACGCGCCCGGCGGCGTCCAGTACTTTTTGTTTACCCGTAAAGAACGGATGGCAAGCTGAACAGATTTCCACATGGACTTCCTCCACGGTTGAGCCAATAGTAAAACTATGGCCGCAGGCGCAAACCACCTTGGCCTTAGGGTAATATTGAGGATGAATAGCCGATTTCATAGTGAGAATAATATAGCAGTTAATCTGAATTTTGGCAATAACGGCAGTCACCAAAGCACCGTCTGTAGGCCCGCGGAGGGCGCCCTGGTGTAACTGCTATGCGCGTTAAGGCTTGACAATTTGGCTGGTTAGTAATAAGCTGGAGCGTTATTCTTAAAGTAGAAAAATAACAAAAACGCCATTTAAAAAAGGT
>JACRFM010000025.1 GCA_016234305.1 Candidatus Kerfeldbacteria bacterium | reverse complement strand
TACGAAGCAATCCGGGACGGCCGCACGGTTTATGTCAATGTCGCCAATATCGGTAAGGATAATAAATTATACACTAACGTTTATTTGATTTCCTACAACGAAGGCGCGGGACCGGACACCGTTAATATCTTTAACCAGCTTCTGTCCAATTGGCGATTCAACAGCAATTTAATAGAAGAAGGGAGGTGCAGTCCAACAACCGAACAGGTCTGTTTAATTGATCGGGATTGTCCGGCAGAAGAATATTGCGTCGCCAATAAAGCTAAAATACAGAGAGATACCAAAAGACTGGCGGATTTGAGCGATATCAACTTTACTTTGGAAGAATATAAACAAACCCAGGGGATGTATCCTTCTTTGTCAGCCGGCACTTATCTATCCGGGAAAAGTATCAGCGTCTGGCCTTCATGGCAAGCCACTTTGGGCAATTTTTTGAAGAAAGCTCTGCCCGTTGATCCCGTAAATAAATTAGGAAGCTGCAAGGGGTTTGACGCGAATACCTGCTGGAACGAACAAACCAAAAAGTTTGCCGGCAATATCCCGGATATTTTACCGCAAGATTCCAATGTTTATGTTTATAGCGCCGCGGACGGCGGCGGTGATTATGTTTTGTGCGGCATATTTGAAGCCGGATATGTTTCTTACGCCGAAGGCGCTTGCCCGGGCACCGCGGGCGCGCCGATTGGCGGAGTGGAAGGAAATAATCCTCCGCAAATCATAAGCACGCCCGTGTCTTGCGCCGGCGCCGGAGATACTTATTTTTATAAAGTGGAAGCCCGGGATCCGGAGAATCAATACCTTACTTACAGTTTGTCCGGCGGCCCGGCCGGCATTAATATCAATAAATTAACCGGCGAGATTTACGGAACTCCTTCCCCGGTAGGCCGTTATAATGTGGAAGTAAAAGTTCAGGATGTCTATGGCGCTTCCGCCAAGCAGAATTATGAGTTAAGCGTTACCAATCTTGATTATGAAATAACCGTTAAACATCAACCCGGAAATATTATTTTACTCGGTTCCGCGTACGCCGGTCAAATTCAAACCAATGCCGCCGGAACCGTAAAGTATCAATTATTCGGCGCCCCTTATTGGTTGAAGATAGATGAAAGCACGGGCAAGATGCAGGGTAAGCCTAATTCCACGGATGATTTGGGGATAGTTACCATTATGGCGGTGGCTACGGCTGATCAAACCGAATGCAGCGGTGTTTTCGCGATGAAGAATTTCCAATTGGAAGTTTATAATACTCCACCGGTGATTACCAGTACTTTCCCGAAGGAAGTAATAGCCGCGTATGAATATACCTATCAGATCACGGCTAAAGACATAGACGGACAAACATTGATTTACAGTTTAACCCAAGCTCCGGCCTGGTTAAAAATTGACAGTAAGACCGGCGTAGTGTCCGGCGTTCCGGATCAATTAGGCAATTATGACATTGAGGTTGCCGTCAGCGACGGTTATGAATCGGATACGCAGGATTTTACGCTTCGTGTTACGAACAGAGCGCCGGTTATAACTAAAGCCCCGTCTACCAGTTATGTGGTTACAGATGATGTGTTTTCGTTTGATGTTGGAGCTTATGATCCGGACGGGGACAAGCATATTTTAAATTACAGCTTGTCAGGCAATCCTAGTTGGTTGTTAATTGATTCCGCTACGGGGAAAATATCCGGTCTGCCCTCTAATGACGCGGCTGATACCGGAACTTATAATATAACTTTAATCGTAAAGGACCAGTTCGGCGGGCAAGCCAGCGCCGCGTTTAAACTTATAAGCCAGCCTCTTTATAACAGCCAATATGACTGGAATTTGGGCAGTAAAGCCAATACGGTTTATAATGACGCAACCGGCCAATTGCGGATAAACACCGCTCAAATCAAAACCCCGTATTTGTGGGTGGCTAATTCCGGCGATAACACGGTGGTGCGGATTGACACGCAAAATTATAGCAGAGTCGGGCCGTTTGGTGTTGGCGTTAATCCTTCGCGGACGGCCGTGGATATTAACGATAATGTCTGGGTGGCAAATCGCAATTCCGGAAATATTACCAAATTAAACCGCGAGGGAGTTCATTTAAAAACCTGTCCCACGGGCGGAGGACCGCGGGGAGTGGCTATTGACGGCCAGGGAAATGTATGGGTGGCTAATAATTCTAACAATAATGTGGTAAAAATCAGCGGAGACGACACAAGTTGCGATATTTTAGCCGCTGTTGATGTGCAAGGCGGGCCCTACGGCGCGGCTGTTGATGGCAGCGGACATGTATGGATAGTTAATCGCGGCGCCGGCAGTGTCAGTAAAATTGATATTACCAACAACACGGTTCAGCATTTTGGTGGCGTAAGTGGGCCTTACGGTATAGGAATTGATCAACAGGATAATGTTTGGGTAGCCAGTTGGGAAGGCCAGTCTATTTATAAAATAAACGGCCAAACAGGAGGTATAATCTTTAATAAACCGCTGGGAATGAACGCACGCGGAGTAGCTGTGGATGCTTACGGCAACGTGTGGGTTAGTCATTCCTATAACGATAAAGTAACTAAACTGGATACTAATGGAAATATTTTATTTACGGCTCCCAGTGATCCTAACAGTGTCAGCGGCTATGTCGGCGCTCATCCTATCGGTATCACGGCCACGGCGGAAGGGTTTATCTGGGTGGT
>JACRFM010000001.1 GCA_016234305.1 Candidatus Kerfeldbacteria bacterium | reverse complement strand
CCAGAATCATAAATAAAAATAATAAAAAACAATCAGGAGGTACTTTAAAATGAACGAACAAATTTTTGAAATCGGGATATTGGGCAAGATAGCCGTATCTATCAACCGCATTGGCGGCGAGGTATGTTACTATTTTTTACCCCTTGAACCATCAGTACGTTTAGGTGAGTTAATAAAGTCTAAACCATTACCAAGAATTAGTGTTAGTATGTATGCCAAC
This sequence comes from Candidatus Kerfeldbacteria bacterium, assembly GCA_016234305.1. GTDB lineage: Bacteria > Patescibacteriota > Patescibacteriia > Veblenbacterales > UBA10138 > JACRFM01. The sequence continues at coordinate 5,938 of JACRFM010000001.1, read as the reverse complement.
CTAGCACTAACTATTTCCGCTACTCGTTTAGGGTCCACGCCAGTAGTATTAGGCCAAATTGATTTCAGCGGAATAGGAAAAGATTATGATGAATTATATGAGTTGATTTTTAATTCTCTTGAGATTGTAGTGTCTGATATGGTTGATGTAGCTGGCACACTTGACTTAATGCCCAAATGTAGCTTTTTAAGTAAGCAGGGGTATGCCCTGCCAAGTTTGATAATTAGAAAAAACGGCGATACTGCTGTGGAGTTCTGGGCCTCGCAAGAGGGTTTATATACAGGCAGTCGTTTGTGCGGCAAGATTCAGCTCGCTGTTTTAAAAGCTGATGATCTATAAAAATAATTGATTTCGTGACTATAAATGGGAAAGGCCGATTAAAGCAGTTCCCATTTTTTATTTTGAAATTGTGGTTGCCAAAAGCGGTAAAATATATTATAGTTAGTTTTACTTTATCATCAATAATAAAACTTATTTAATGTCTTTTTTAGCTAAATTATTTGGCGACCCGAATGCGCGGGTAATTAATCAGCTACGTCCGTTAGTTGAGGAGATTAATGAGTGGGAGCCTAAAATTGCCAGTCTGACTGACGAACAATTGGCCGGGCAAACAAACTTGTTCCGCCAGCGCCTGGCAGCGGAGGAAACCTTGGACAGTTTACTGCCTGAGGTTTTTGCGACTGTGCGTGAGGCGGCCAAGCGTACTTTGGGTCAAAGGCATTTTGACGTGCAGTTGATTGGCGGCGCGGTCTTGCATCGCGGGCAGATTGCGGAAATGAAAACCGGTGAAGGCAAAACTTTAACCGCCACGGCGGCAGTTTATTTAAACGCGCTTCAAGGTAGGGGCGTGCACGTGGTTACGGTGAACGATTATTTGGCGCGGCGCGATATGATTTGGATGGGTAAGGTTTATTGGAGTTTGGGATTGTCGGTCGGTTGTATTAATCACGAAGTAGCCTATGTGTATGACCCGAGTTTTACAGATGATGATGTTTCCTTTACCAATTTACGCCCCGTGCCGCGCCGCGAGGCTTATGAGGCAGATATTACTTACGGCACCAATAATGAATTCGGTTTTGATTACTTGCGCGATAACATGGTTTGGCGCCAGGCCGATATGGTCCAACGCTCGCTCCACTTTGCCATCGTGGATGAAGTTGATTCTATTTTGATTGATGAGGCCCGCACGCCGCTGATTATTTCGGCGCCGGCTGAAGAAGCCGTGGACCGCTATTATCAAATCGCGCGCTTTGTGGATACCTTGCAGGAGAATACCGATTATAACGTGGATGAAAAAATGCGCGCTAGCACCATTACGGAAGATGGCATTAACAAGGCCGAGCGCTGGCTAGGTGTAAAAAATCTTTACGCTGAAGGCGGTTATGACACGGTTCATCTTTTGGAACAGGCTTTAAAAGCCAAAGCTTTGTTTAAAAAAGACCGTGATTACGTGGTGCGCGACGGCGAGGTGGTGATTGTGGATGAATTTACCGGGCGTTTAATGCCGGGTCGCCGTTATTCCGAAGGTTTACATCAATCAATTGAGGCTAAAGAAAATGTTAAAATTCAGCGTGAATCTTTGACTTTGGCCACCATCACTTTTCAGAATTATTTCAGACTTTATAGTAAACTCGCCGGTATGACCGGTACGGCGGCCACGGAAGCCGAGGAATTTCATAAAATTTACAATTTGGAAGTGGTTTCCATACCAACCAATCGGCCCATGATTAGGCAAAATTTAGCCGACCGGGTTTATAAAAGTGAAATGGGTAAATACCAGGCAGTAGTTAATGAGATTAAACAACGCCATGAAGCTGGCCAGCCGGTTTTAGTGGGTACAATTTCCATAGAAAGAAATGAAGTTTTGTCAGAATTGTTAAAACGCGAGGGCGTGCCTCATGAAGTTTTGAATGCCAAGCATCATGAGCGTGAAGCGGCTATTATCGCGCAAGCCGGGCGCCAGGGCGCGGTCACGATTGCCACTAACATGGCCGGTCGCGGCGTGGACATTATTTTAGGCGGCAGCGAGCCTGCGGCAGCTGAAGCTGAACTGGTGCGCGCTTTGGGCGGTTTGCATGTGCTGGGCACGGAGCGTCATGAGGCGAGGCGGATAGATAACCAGCTGCGTGGGCGCAGTGGCCGCCAAGGCGACCCGGGCTCGTCTCAATTTTATGTTTCTTTGGAGGATGATTTAATGCGTATTTTTGGTTCTGACCGGGTAAAGGGCATGATGACTAAACTGGGACTCCCTGAAGATGTGCCGATTGAAAATGCCATCGTCTCCAAGTCCATTGAGTCGGCCCAAAAAAAAGTGGAAGGCAATAACTTTGATATTCGTAAACATTTGGTGGAGTATGATGATGTTTTAAACAAGCAGCGTGAAACTATTTATAAGCGCCGCCGGGAAATTTTATACGCTGAACATGAGGCGGCGGAAAAACTGCAACAGGAAGTTATGACTATGGTGGAAAAGGAAATTGCTGAAATTGTTTCCTATCACACCGCCTTGGAAGACGCCAGTAAATGGGAAATTGACAAGGTTTACAATGACGTTCATGCCATTTTCCCCGTGCCCGTGGCCGTACGCAAGAAATTGGAAGATATAGAGCATGAAGCGACTGAGGCCTCGGCTGATGCTAACGCCCGTCATAAACTGGTGAATTATATAACCGGCCTGGCCCGCGAGGTTTACAGTAAACTAGAACAGCATATTATCAACCACGCCAAAGAGTTGAATTTACCTAACGCCGAAAATATAATGCGTGATGCGGAAAAATCACTGCTCCTGCGGAGTATTGACAGGCTGTGGATTCAGCATTTAACTAGTATGGATAATTTGCGCGGCAGTATTGGTTTGCAAGGTTATGCCCAGCGCGATCCGTTGGTGGAATATAAAAGCGAGGCTTTCCGTATGTTTAAGCAGTTGCTCGCCAGCATCCAGGATGAAGTGGTGTTTAATATTTATAAAGTTGAATTTATACAGAATTTAGCCCAAGCCCAAGCCGCGCCGCGCCTGGCTATGCAAGAAAAGGGCCCGGCTAAAACTATGGTTGAAAAAGGGAGTGTGTTTGCTGGCGCACTGTCGCAGGCCGAAGCGGCAGTTAGTAAACCGCGCGACAGTGAGGGCCATAAAGTCGGCCGCAACGACCCTTGTCCGTGCGGAGCGACTAAAAGCGATGGAACTCCAATTAAGTATAAACATTGTCATGGAAAGTAATATGTCTTTTGAACAAAGAAAACATATTCAAGAATTTCCTACTGATTTATTTGAACATCATGACGTTGTTGCTTTAGCGGAAAGTGTGCATGGTCGACATGATGAAACCATCTTGAAATTTTTGGATCAGTTTATAGAACAAATAAACGCAATTTTTATTGAGTTGCCAATAAATTATCAGCAATCCATTGATGAATATTTAAACAATGGTCAAATAGATGAGGCTTTGGAGCAGCTATTTGTTGGTGCAGAAAAAGAAGGAAAAAGTACTAGGGGTTTATTAGGTATTTTAGATAAGATTAAGCTCGCTCAAAAATCTGTTATTTGTTTTGATTCTTCCAAAGTACCGCAAGGAGAGTATCAAACAGCTTCAAATTACGGACGATATTATTTACGCGGAAAATCACGAGACGAAGATATGTTTGCTGTTTTACAAGAGTACAGGGAAAAAAATCCCGGAAAGTATTTATTAATCAATGGTGCTAATCATTCCGCTTTAGACCAACATCCACAAAGCGGAGATATTACTTTGGGTCAAAGATTGCACGATAGTTATGGTGAAAAATTTACCGAAATCATTATGAAATAAAATTAAAAAATGCCATGGGAAATAAAACGTCAAAAATTAAAAAGATTTATGCCGTGTGGGTGTATGTAAGAGATTTTGAAGAGTCGAGAAAATTTTATGAGAAGTTAATCGGATCAAGAGTGAAGTTTCAAGAAGGTGACTGGATAGAATTTGATCTTGATGGAACTTCATTCGGGTTATTGCAACTACGTAAGAAAGGGACGCTTCAACCACAAAAGACGCACATCATGTTTCAAATTGACGACATAGAAGCAATGCAAAGGAAGTTAGAAGGTAGTGGAGTGAAGTTAATTGGCGGGATTAGAAATGAGTCGTACGGAAAACTCCTGACTTTTGAAGACCCAAATGGCCACTGGTTAGAGTTATTTGAGTCGAACCCTCAGGGGGTTGGTAAAAAGTAATAAAAATATCATAAGACACTAAGATATAGAAATATGATTGACTATCAAGATTTTGAAAAAGTGGATATACGAGTCGGGGGAGATTATAAAAGCGGAAGATTTTCCTGAAGCTAAAAAGCCGGCTTATAAGCTGACGATAGATTTTGGCGCAGATATCGGTATTAAAACGTCTTCCGTTCAAATCATCAAACATTATACGAAAGATGAATTGGTCGGAGTGTTAATAATTGGGGTAGTCAATTTTCCTCCTAAACAAATTGGTCCGTTCGTGTCTGAAGTTTTAACACTGGGATTGCCGGATGAAAATGGCGAGGTAGTGCTATTAACTCCGACCAAGAAAGTGCCAAAAGGTGGAAAAATGTTCTAAAATACTTGTGAACAGGAGAATAAGTTTAAGGAAATGTTATGAAAAAAGAAACTATTCATCAATTAGCAAAAAAGATTTGGAATTACCACCATTTGAATCAGAAGCTGGAGAAGGCTGATTGTATCTTAGTATTAGGTAGTTATGATATTCGGGTAGCGGAAAGAGGCGCTCAGTTATTTCTTGATGGCTATGCTCCATTGATTATATTTTCCGGTGGTTTGGGTAGTTTGACTAAAAATATTTGGTTAGAGCCGGAAGCAGATAAATTTGCCGAAGTTGCTCTTAAAATGGGCGTACCCAAGGACAGGATTCTGATTGAAAATAAATCTACCAATACCGGAGAGAATTTCTTGTTCACAAAAAAGATGTTGTCCGAAAGGAATATTAATCCCAAGAAATTTATTCTTGTTCAGAAGCCGTACATGGAACGGAGAGCGTACGCCACTTTTCGGAAACTATGGCCGGAAAAGAAATGTGTTGTTACATCACCAGAGATATCTTTTGAAGATTACCCTAATAAAGAAATCGTTAAAGACGACGTAATCAACATTATGGTTGGCGACCTGCAACGGATTAAGATTTATCCACAGAAGAGATTTCAGATTCCCCAGGAAATTCCCAGTGAAGTCTCGAAGGCCTACGAAAAATTAGTTGCCGTCGGCTACACTAAGCATCTTATTGTTGGGTTAGGATATCTGCTCCTGTGGGTTAAACTATAAATTAAGAAGCGTCTAGACAAATAACAATATGAAAAAACTGGAACAAAGAATTCATAAGTATTTGAAAGCCCGGCATTGGCATAATTTGCGGCCGGCGGACGTGGCCAAATCCATCATGATTGAAGGCGCGGAACTGTTGGAACTTTTTCAGTGGGAAAATTTAACCTTGGAAGAGGTTAAGCGCCAGCCGGAAAAAATGGAACACATTAAGAAAGAGTTGGCTGATGTTTTGATTTACGCGCTGGAAATGTCTATTTTGCTGGGTTTTGACACAGAGAAAATAGTTCGCCAAAAGCTAGCGCAGGCTACTAAAAAATATCCAGCCAAATTAATGAAGCAGGCCAAACAAGAACCCGGTACGGAAAGTTTATATTGGCGCATTAAAAAAGCCCACCGTAAACGCAGTAAGAAAAAGATTATATGAAATCAGTTGTCATTTCCGTGCCGGCGGAGGTGTGGAGATAGTTAATTTATATTTATGAATTTGGAGGAATTAAAGTTGAGTTCACTTGGTATTGATAAACAGAAATTTGGACGAATTTTTGCGTTTGTGGATTTTGGTAATGTCAATTATTGGTATGAGCATGATGAAAGAGACGGAGAAAGCAATTCTCTAACTAATGGTAGTAAATTAGTAGTTAGTAT
>JACRFM010000003.1 GCA_016234305.1 Candidatus Kerfeldbacteria bacterium | reverse complement strand
TCCGGAAGTTACCACGGCCATGGCTAATAATTTAGGGGTTACGGAAATTATTGGCGTGGGTAAGTCAAATTTTAAAGGCAGTCCGGCTAATCGTCGGCATAATATTAAAGTTGGAGCCGACAAGCTGAATGGTGTCATCATTCAGCCGGCTGAGGAATTTTCGCTTATTAAAACTTTGGGTGCGATTGACGCTAGTGCTGGTTATTTGCCGGAACTAGTTATTAAAGGCAACAAAACCGTGCCGGAATTTGGCGGCGGGCTGTGTCAAATTGGCACTACGACTTTTCGGGCAGCCCTGGCTAGCGGCTTACCGATTTTAGAAAGACGCAATCATTCTTATCGCGTGCCGTATTATGAGCCAGCCGGTACAGACGCCACCATTTACGACCCCAAGCCTGATTTCCGCTTTAAAAATGATACCGGCCGCGCTATTTTAATACAGACTAAAATCAAAGGTGATGATTTGATATTTGAATTTTGGGGAGCTAAAGACGGCCGGGTGGTGGATAAAATCCAGCCGCGTATTTATAACTTAGTTAAACCCGGACCGACCAAAATAATAGAAACCACCGACCTGCCAGTGGGTGAAAAAAAGTGTACGGAAAAGGCTCACACCGGCGCTGATGCCGAGTTTACTTATAAGGTGACTTATCCGACCGGCGAAGTTAAGGAGCAAGTTTTTCGTAGCCATTATGTTCCCTGGCAGGAAGTGTGCTTGGTGGGGGTAGCTAAGGTGGTTCCAGGCAATGGTGAGGCTAGTGGTAGTTTACCAGGCGTTAACTTACCCTCGGCTGATATCACCGGCCAAACGGGAAATTAGAGTCAGCCTATTGGGACACAACCGGTTTGCCTTTTTTAGCAGTTTTGTTAAGGTATGGTTTGAATTAAAAAATACACTCATAAGGGGTGGCAAGAAAATCTTCATAAGCATAATCCTAGCTGTTAGGCCGGGAGTAAGCTAATTGCAGATTCCCATGCTTGTCGTGCCACCTCTTGTGAGTGTATTTAAATTAATTTAAACAATGAAAGGCTGGTTTGATTTTTATCTAGCTTTGAATTTTGGCTAAGTTAAACTATTTTTTAATAATAATCTGACTTAAAGGTGATTTGTTTTTTTAGGTTTAACAGATGATATTATCATGCTCTTTTTTTCTTGTCAAGGGACAGGTAAGAATGGTAGTCTAACAAGGTATGAAAGACGAAAATGTTAAAGCGCGCCTAGTGGCGCGCGATGAGCAGACCGAAGACAAGCAGCTTGATACCAAGCTTCGTCCTAAAACTTTGGCTGAATACATCGGCCAAACCCAAATTAAAGCTAATTTGCACATTTTTTTGGAAGCTGCCAAACAGCGGCATGAACCAATTGAACATGTTTTGCTTTATGGTCCGCCGGGCCTGGGGAAAACCACGCTGGCGCATATTATTGCCCAGGAGATGGGTGCGGCTATTAAGGTGACTTCTGGTCCGGCGATTGAACGCGCTGGTGATTTGGCGGCCATTTTAACAAATCTTGAGCCGGGCGAAATTTTATTCATAGATGAAATTCATCGTTTGAATAAAGTTATTGAGGAGGTGCTCTATCCGGCCATGGAAGAGGCGGCTTTGGATTTGGTTATTGGCAAGGGTCCGTCGGCGCGGACTTTGCGGCTGGATTTGCCGCGCTTTACTTTAATTGGCGCTACCACGCGATATCATTTGATATCTAGTCCTTTGCGTAATCGTTTTGGCGCTACTTTTCGTTTAAATTTTTATAACAACCAGGAGATGGAACAGATTGTGGAACGTTCCGCCAAATTGATAATGGTTAAGTTGGCGCCGGGCGCTGCCAGTGAGATAGCTAATCGTTCGCGCGCCACGCCCCGCATAGCCAATCGTTTATTAAAACGGGTGCGTGATTATGTTCAAGTTAAAGGCATGGGCGCAGTGACGGCTGAACTCGCTAAAGCTGCTTTGGACCAATTGGCCGTTGACCCTTTGGGCTTGGATGATTTGGACCGGCAGATTTTGCGGGTTATTATTGAAAAATTTAAAGGCGGTCCGGTGGGTTTAAATTCCATTGCCGCCGCCCTGCAAGAGGAAGTTGGGACAATTGAGGAAATTTATGAACCTTTTTTAATGCAGCTGGGGTTTTTGGCCCGCACGCCACGTGGCCGGGTAGCCACGGCGGCGGCTTATGAACACTTGGGCTTGGAAGCGTCGTTGTCTAAGCAGGAGAAGTTTGTTTAGTAATAATTAAAATGTAAAAATCAAAATGGAAAATGAAGTAGTAAAATCTCAAATTGTAATTTCTAAATCCTAAATAAATCTCAATCCCCAAATTTAGGATTTGGATATTATTTAGGAATTAGGATTTAAGATTTAGGATTTATTCTGTGTCATTTTTATATCTCGCCTTATCATTTTGAATTTTGATATTTGTAATTTTAAATTATTCTAGATTATGCTCATTCCTTATTTTATATTTTTAGCGATATATTTAATCGGAGTTTTTATTGTCTTGTTGTTTGGCTTGTCTAGTTTGTGGCATTTATTGCGTTATGGATTTTTGTCCTTAGGCACGGTCGTTTATACTTTTATAATGATTGTCGGTACGGTTTTGATTTTTTTCTTGTCATATCAAGTTTTGTGGCCGATTGATTGGTGGCAAAGTTTTGACGTGTTGGAGTTTATTATTAGCCTTAATCCTTTTTAGTTATGTTAATGGGTAAACTTTTATCGTCGCCCTTGCCGGGTGAGCAGGCCATCTTTGTCTTGCGCCAGCATTGGTATAGGTTTTTTAAGGTTGTTGTTAGATATTTTTTGGTAGCAGTTATTCCGTTCGCGGTATTGTGGCTGATGGGGCGTTATTATCCGGTATTGTGGGATAAATTATTTAATGACGGTTTATTGGAGATATTTGTTAAGCTGTTGGGGAGTTTGTATTATTTGGGAGTTTGGGTTTTTTTCTGGGACGCTTGGGTTGATCACTATTTGGACGTTTGGGTGGTAACTAACTTGCGGATCTTTACCTATGAGCAGCGCGGCTTGTTTAACCGCGAAACTTCGGAACTTCGCTTAGGGCGGGTACAGGATGTTTCGGCTAAAATCAGAGGATTAGCCGCTACCATACTTGATTATGGCACGGTAATTATTCAAACCGCTGGCGCCGAGGGATATTTTAGTTTTGATTATGTGTCGCGGCCGCATCAAGTGGCGGAAAAAATTATGAAATTAGTTGATGAAGTAAAGCGTCACGACGGTGGTAATGTTGAGGCCTAATCTATTGACAAAAATCAGTCTTCGTGATACACTATAGTTGTTCGGAATTAAGTCCGAAAACCCTCAAACAGGAGGGTTTTTTGTTACCTGTAATGTTTTCCTGTTAACAATAATAAAAGTTATTCTATGAAGCGTTACTTGTTAGTTAATAACTGGCAATGGCCATTAATAATGGCTTGTTTGTGTTTGGCCATAGAATGGTTATTCCCCCAAGCGGCCATTGCGGAAAAACTGTTAAGCCAAATTGATAATAAAGACAAAACAATGCAATCGGCCACGATTCAGCCAGTTGAAACCGTTGATATGGCCGGCCCGATTTTGCATTTTCCAGTAGTTAATAAATGGCCGGCCCGTTATGTAGTTCATATTCCCACCACGGCTTATTCTTCAACCGTAGACCAAACCGACAGTACGCCCTTTATTACTGCCAGCGGTACCAGGGTGCGCCCGGGGGTGGTGGCAGCTAATTTTTTGCCGTTTGGCACCCGTATCCGTTTGCCTGATTATTTTGGCGACCAAATTTTTGTGGTGGAAGACCGTATGAATGAGCGTTACAATAAACGGCTGGACATTTGGATGGAGAGCCGCGGCGAGGCGGTTGATTGGGGTATTAGACGTTTGAACGTGGAAGTTTTGTAAAGGTTGTATTTACGCCGTTCGTTGTAGCTTTGTCATTTAATTGGCAAAGACATGCCGGACGGGGTTTTAGGTTGATTAAACCGTCTTTTTTTGGTACAGTATGGTCTGCTTGCTTTAGGTATGGCCAGGTAGCCAAGCAGTAAGGCGACGGTCTGCAAAACCGTTATACACGGGTGCAATTCCCGTCCTGGCCTCCAAGTAACAATGGAGTCTATTGTTTTTTTGATTAGCCTATAACGGTTTTATCAAAGTTTATAATTTTATGCCTAAACAAATTGATATTTTTTATAGTTTACCTGAAGTTTGGGATTTTTGTTTGGAAAAGATTTACAACAAAAAAAGATATCTAGCCGGCTTAATTGGATTATTTAATCATTACAATATTACTAACCGGTCTCTGATTTTGGACGCTGGCTGTGGTTCTGGTTTTCCTTCGATTGATTTAGTTAAAAAAGGTTATCGCATTGTAGCAACCGATAAAAGCAGTGAAATGGTAAGGCAGATTAGGTTAAACGCCAAAAAAGAAAATGTCAGCATTGAAGCTTATAATATTATGTGGTCTGATTTAGCTAATAGATTTGAGGGAGTTTTTGATTTTGGCTACTGTCGCGGAAACTCTTTGGTCTATGCGGCTTCCTGGGAGCAAAATTGGATAGTACCCCAGCGTTCACGTGAGGAGATTTATAAAGCGATTTATAATTTTTATAAAGTACTTAAGCCGGGAGGAAAAATGTACGTTGATATTACGAATAAAGACGAAAAACCGTATCAAAAAAATATTGGTATGGTTAATACTAAACAAGGGCTAGTTAAAATAGATTGGCAGCTGAGTCACGATATTAAAAGTATGATTAGGACTTGGACTATTACTCTAAATTTTTTAAAAACTGGTAAAGAAAGTAAATATTCGTCTTATAGTTACCTGTTGCCACATGGTGAATTGCTGGATTTTTTTACAAAAGCCGGTTTCAAACGGATTGATAAATATGTGAAAGTTAAAGGAGAAGGTAATTATAATGTTTTTGTTGCTCATAAATAGGTGGATAGATTATGGGACTGAGGTACAATCTCTGCATTGTCAGAGGGTGCCCCTCTGTTAGACTGGATAGAGATAATAAAATATAGCTATGGCTCAAACAACAGAAAAATTCGTGATTTTTGACGGTAACGCGATTTTGCATCGGGCCTTTCATGCCCTGCCGCCCTTAACTACCAAGGACGGCGTCTTGGTAAACGCGGTTTATGGTTTTACTAATATTTTTCTTAAAGTTTTAAAAGATTTAAAACCGCAGTATGTGGCCGTAACTTTTGACCGGCGCGAACCAACTTTTCGCCATGAGGCCTTTAAAGAGTACAAGGCCCAGCGGATTAAACAGCCACAGGAATTATACGACCAAATCCCATTGATAAAAGAAGTACTCGCGGCTTTTAAAGTACCGATTTTTGAAGCCGCTGGTTTTGAAGCCGATGACATTATTGGCACTTTGACGCTAAAAGTTGAATTGGATTATCAACGACTAGAAAATGTGATTGTGACCGGCGATATGGATACGCTCCAGCTTATTAATGAGCGAACCAGGGTGTATTTGCCGAAAAAAGGTTTGAGCGACCCGGTCTTGTATGATGCCGCGGCCGTACAGGCGCGTTTTGGCATTAAGCCGGCGCAGCTGATTGAATATAAAGCTTTGCGCGGCGACCCGTCGGATAACATTCCCGGTATTAGAGGCATTGGCGAAAAAACCGCCTTAGAATTGGTAAAGCAATTTGGTTCTATCTCAGCCATGTATGCGGCCTTAACCAAAACCAGTCCGAAAAAGCTGGCTCTGTCAGCCCGTCTGCTGGAATTGCTGCAGGCTTCGCAAGCCGAAGCGGAAATGTCACGCCAGCTGGTGACGATTGTTCGTAATGTGCCGGTAAAATTTAAATTGGCCGATTGCCGCTTGGGTGGTTTTGATAATAGTCGGTTAGTTGAGCTGTTTCATAAATTGGAGTTTAAATCTTTACTCGGACGTTTGCCTGAATTGCAGACTAAGTTGGATTTAACGCCAGTGCCAGTTAAACCGACTAAGCAAGCCAAAACCAAATATCATTTGATTGTTACAACCGGGCAGCTGGCGGCGGTGATAAAAAAAATCAGTCAGCAAAAAATGTTGACGGTTGATACTGAAACAACCTCGCTTGACCCTTTGCAAGCTCGTTTACTTGGTATTAGTTTGAGTTTTAAGCCCGAGGAGGCTTATTTTGTGGTGTTTAATAAAGATTTAAGGCAGAGCCCGGCTGGCCAGCAATTAAAAGAAATTTTGGCTGATAAAAAAGTGGCCAAAGCCGGACATAATTTGAAATATGATTGGCAAATTATGCAGCGCGCCGGCTGGCCTCTTGATGGTTTAATTTTTGACACCTTGCTGGCGGCTTATTTAAAACAGCCGGGCGAGCGGAATTTAGATTTAAAAACTCTGGTTTTTCAGGAACTAGGGCACCAAATGCAGACTATAACCGAGTTGATTGGGGAATCAGGCAAGAATCAAAAAAATATGTCCGAGGTGCCGCTGGCAGCCATGGCTGATTATGCTTGTGCTGATGCTGATTATACCGGTCGTTTGGTACAAAAATTAAAAACTGAATTGGAACAAGCTAATTTGTGGCGCTTGTTTCAGGAAATTGAAATGCCCTTGGTGCCGGTTTTAGCGCAGATGGAACTTAATGGCATAAAAATTGATGATGTTTATCTGCAAAAACTTAATAAACAATTGGCTAAACAGCTGCAAGGATTGGAAAATGAAATTTATGAATTAAGCGGACATAAATTTAATATCAATTCACCTAAACAACTTAAAGAAATCTTGTTTGATAAACTAAATATTCCCAGCGATGGCTTGCGCCACACTAAAACCGGTATTTCCACGGCCGCGGCTGAGCTGGAAAAAATGCGCGGCCTGCATCCGGTCATAGATAAACTTTCAACCTATCGTGAATTGGCTAAATTATTGTCAACTTACGTGGAGGCCTTGCCGGAGTTGATTAATCCGGTTACCGGCCGGGTTCACACCAGTTTTAATCAAGCTATTACCACTACCGGCCGATTGACCTCATCTGACCCGAATTTACAAAATATTCCCATTCGCGGTGATTGGGGCAACAAAATTCGGCAGGCCTTCGTGGCTGAGCCGGGTTTTAAACTGTTGTCCGCCGATTATTCGCAAATTGAATTAAGAATTGCCGCCCATTTGGCGCAAGATAAAAAAATGATTGAGGTGTTTAATAAAGGGCAGGATATTCACACGGCTACGGCGGCTTTTATTTTTGGGGTTAAGCCGGCTGAAGTTACACCTGACCAACGCCGCAGCGCCAAAGAAGTTAATTTTGGCGTGCTTTATGGCATGGGGGCTTGGGGACTGGCCGAAAGGACGGGTATTAACCGGGAAGAGGCCCGGTCATTTATTGAGCGCTACTTTAAATCATTTACGGCTTTGGCCAAATGGATTGAGGATACTAAAACGGCCGCGCGTCAGCAAGGCTTTGTAACCACTTGGTTTGGCCGGCGGCGTTATTTACCGGAGATAAATTCAGGACTGGCGCAAATGCGTAATCAAGCCGAACGCATGGCCATAAATTTGCCAGTTCAGGGCACGGCGGCAGATTTATTAAAAATTGCTATGATAAAAATTGGTCAGCAGTTGTCGGCCATTAGCCCGACTGCCCGCTTGCTGCTGCAGGTGCATGATGAATTGGTATTGGAAGTTTCGGAGGCAGAAGTAAGTCAGGTAGCTAAATTTGTTAAAACCGAAATGGAACAGGCGGGCAGCTTCCGCGTGCCAATTGTGACTGAGGTCAAGGTAGGTGATAATTGGGGAGAGATGGAGCCAGTAGTTCTTAGTTCATAGTCTACAGTTCTTAGTTTTTGGGATTTAGAATTTAGGATTTGAGATTTTGCTAATATGTTATTGGATATTGTAATTTTGCCGCCTAATAGAATCAGAAAGCTGGTTGGTCAGGCCGTGGTTAAATCAGTGGGAGATTTTAAGTATAGGTATATTATTGATAATAAACATTTGATTCCACACTTGAGTCTGTTTCATATAAATATTAATAAAAGAAAATTAGCCGCTCTAGTTGCGGTTGTTAAGAAAAATATCAGCAATTATCAACCCGTGGAAATATCCACGAAGAATATTTTAGTAGATGGAAACGGTGTTTTTATTTTATTATCAAACCGTAAGTCATTAATCAATTTAAATCGTAAAATGGTTAGGTATTGTTATCCTTTAAGAGACGGTATGATACCGTGGATGTCAAAGCGGTTACCGAATAAATTAGAGAAATTTAATAGGAAGACATACGGTACCTATTATAATATTGGCAAAGCATTTCAGCCCCATTTCACAGTGGTGAAGTTGAAATTTGATACAGATGCTAAAATTGTGGGCGAAGAAATGAAAAATATCCATTTTTCTTTTATGGGTAATACAATTGCGATTTGTCAGATAAACGATTATAGTCAAGTGACAAAAGTTTTGAAAACATTTAAGCTAGGTTAATATGGCAAAAGTACAAGCTAAAACTAAAGCCCCTATATCCAACAGTAAATCTACGGGTTTGGCAGTACAATTGTGGTTTGGCGAGAATCAGTCGCTATTGGGTTTAGAAGCGACGCGGTGGCGCGAGGAGTTTCGTAAGCGCCACCCGCAGGCGATTTTAGTGCGACTGGAGTATGAAAAAAAACAAACAGATGAATTAGAAAAGTCTTTACAGCAGGCTGTTTGGGGTGGCGGTTTGTTTTCCGAAAAAAAATTGATTGAACTAACCAATTTTTTACAAGCTGACGGCAAATCAGGTCTGGCCATGCAGATTTTAAGTTTGGTTGAGTCCTTGCCACCTGGCGTGTTTGTGGTATTTATTGAAACTGAGAAAGTTTTGTGGTCAAAGAATTTGCCAGCGGCTTTTAAAAAATTAATTACCGCCGGTAAGGTCGCAGTGCGGGAGTTTAATGATTTGTCTTCGCTGGAGCTTGAAAAATGGATAAGTCAGCAGTTTAAACAGCAAGGAGTCAACGTGTCGCCTTTGGTAGCCAGGCAGCTCGCCGCTATGGTAGGTAATGATTTTTTAAAACTAATTCAGGAAATAGTCAAGTTAACTGCTTATCGCCAGGGCGGTGAGATTAAAATTGAAGATATAAATTTGCTGGTGGAATCAGACTTAAAAGATGATACTTTTGTGCTGCTCACGGCGGTGGCTAAGCGCGATTTAGCTGCTGCCACTAATGCCTTGGCACGGCAGTTTAGGCAAGGCGTGAGTTCACAGCAATTAGTTGGTATGTTGACCTGGCATTTACGCACCTTGATGAGCGTCCGGCAGGCCCTTGATAGTAGCCGTACCAAATTGAGCGCTAAACAGCTGGCTGAAGAAACCGGATTACATCCATTTGTAATTAACAAAGTTCTGCAGCAAATACCTTATTATTCAGCTAAAAAGATAGCCTGGCTTTATGCGGAATTATCTGATTTAGATATAAAACTAAAAACCAGCCGTGTAGAGCCGGAAGCTCGGTTTGGCTGGTTTTTGAGCAAATTGGCGACTTTGAGTATCAATCAGACTTAAGTCTAGGCTTTATTCAGGAATTTCATTAAGCGGGACTTTTTACGGGCCGCGGTATTGGCTTTAAGATTGCCTTTTTGAGCAGCCTTATCCAAAGCTTTAATAGCCAGTTTAACTTTATCTTTAGCATCTTTGGTTTTGGCGGTTACGGACTTGCGGGCAGCACGGAGAGCAATTTCCACGCCAGCCATAATTTTACTGTTGTGAGCAGCATGTTTTTTAGTTTGGCGTAGTGCCTTAATGGCAGCTGGTTTATTGGGCATAATAGATAAATCAAAAATAAAAGATCAAAATGTAAAATGTATGATTATGATAAAGAATATTGACAAAAATGTCAACTGTGTTTATATTAATACGTTCGGATTTTGTTGGTACCTTAAAAATTAGTCCCCAAATAATGGGGAAAAACATAAATAAAACAAAAAGGAGGCTGACCATGTTAACTAGAAACATGCTCGGTGACAATGAAACGCTCCGCGATTTTTTTAGCGGACCGTTATACGCTTTGTGGGTTGGATACATTTATTCAAAGGCTGAAGTTGTTAATATTGGGGTGGTCAATACGGTTAATGAGTTCCGTAAGTTTTGGAACGGACCGTTACTGGATTTTATAAGCAAGTGCAATAATGGTGACACTGAAACTTTATTGGAGTTTCAAAAGTGTTTGAGAGGAGAGCCGGCGTTTGCCTTGCCAGCCAGTTATTTTAGAATCTGGCACACTGTTAAGCTCCACACTCATAACAGCATTTGGGATTTGTACAATTTTATATTGGAGTGTAATCCGGAATCTATAGACGGAATAGGAAGGTCTTGGCTTAATGAACTGATTAGGAGGTTTATTGTTTCCAACGATATGGAAGAGGATTTGGTTATTTTATCAAATAAAGAGCTTGGTTTTAAAGAGTCAATGATTAAAACTACTACGACCCATAAAAGAGCCGATAAACTAGGTTTGAAACTTTGCTCGCAGGAGACGATTCTCCAGCTTTTAATCTCCTTGAGTGCAGTTGAGCTAGAACCAAAATGCCAAGCGCTATATATTGCTACTGAACCAGTCAGTAATCTAACCCGTGCCCCCGTATCTTTTTTAATTTATCCAGACCCTTTGCCTCATCTTGATTATCAAACTTTTGATATCGCACATAGCCTGGATACTTATTGGGTTTTCAAGCTTCCAAAAAGATAATTTGACATTAAAATATTCCCCCCCAACCCTGCCATAATTTGTGCAGGGTTTTGTTTTTCTCCAGCTACGATTATCAATAGAACAATTCTATAGAATTGTTCTAGGTTGAATAATTATGTAGGAGGGGGCGCCTCTCTAAAAGGTATAAAAGTTGAATGAGATGATTTCAAAACTCTTCTGTTGTCATTGCGAGGAGCCCCGATGCCCATCGGGGCGACGTGGCAATCTAGAGTTAATACTAGAGAGATTGCTTCGCTAACGCTCGCAATGACAATGTAGTCTACGACTTTTGAAACCATCTAAATAAGTCAGCGGTTTTTTT
>JACRFM010000023.1 GCA_016234305.1 Candidatus Kerfeldbacteria bacterium | reverse complement strand
TTTTTAAAAATACTTTTTTTAAGTCTGCCATGACTAATTCTCCTATTTAATGAATTGATTTTTATTTAACTGATTATTTTTGTTAAATAACTTTTACCATAAGACCATTCGCCTGTCAATAAGACCTAAAGACTAATTTTTAGCCAAAGTGCTACAATAATTATATGCTAATTACTTTACTAGCTAGCCTGCTCGGGTTAATACTAAGCTTAAACTTATGGCTAGAGCATTCCCTTATTCTTGGCCTGATAGTTGGACTCATATATTTATGGCTGACCGGCACGCTTTGGGGCGAACGATTAAAATTAAATAATGGTTTGGAAAAATGCATTATTGGCAATATCAGTCTATGGACCGCGATTATTACCATTGGCACAATTAGTTTTTACCTTGGCTTGTTTAACAAATATTTAATAAGCCTGCTGCTCATAGCCTTACCTTGGGCTGGTCAATTCAAACCAGTCAAATTTACTTTTACCACTGCCTTAAACTTCAGCTGGCAAAAATTAGTCAGCTTGGCGCTATTTATTACTTTAGCCGGCTTAACCAGTTATAGTCTTTACTATGTATTAAGTAATGAGGCCATGCGCACGCCCTGGCAGATTGTACTGCCTGTAACTTTTGCACTTTATGCCGCCACCGTCGCCGCTTGGGTTTGGTGTAGCCGCTATTTCCAGGCTAGCGGCTTAATATTGCTTTACTTAATAAGTTTAACTGTTTTGCCGCTTACTTACGCGCTAGGCTACGGCTTTGACCCGTTTATTCATCAAGCCACGGCTAAAATCCTGGCTGACACGGGTACCATTGACCCCAAACCTTTATATTACATTGGCCAATATGTAATAGTAGTAACAATCAACTGGGTCACGGCTCTGCCTATTAACCTAATAGACAAATGGCTGCTGCCAATTTTAACCAGTTTGATTTTACCCGTCCTCATAGTACGAAAATTAAAACAAACCGCCACGGATAATTATTTACTGGTACTGGCTGGCGCGCTACCGCTAATCTTTCTGCTTAACGGATTCACTTACACTACCCCCCAAGGTTTAGCTAATTTACTAGCCTTAATTCTAATTTTTACTTGGTTTAAAAATAATGACGGCGTTCACCTGCCAGCCTGGTTTAGCTGGCTAGTGGCGCTGGCCAGCGCGGCTATTCACCCCCTGACAGGCCTACCTATGCTAGGCTTAAATACCTTGTGGCAAACATATCAAAGTAACTTTAAAATAAATATTAAAAAATGGCTGCTGGGTTTAGCCGGCGCGGCTACAGCCTTGGTAGTACCACTGGCCTTTGTCTTAATGTCCTGGTTCAAACCATCAGCCGCTAGTATTAAATTATCCTTTGATTGGTGGAATAGCTTAGCACGCCTGGGTTTGAGTCTCGCCAGGACTCTGCCCATTTTACCGCCCTATACTGAAGTGGCTGATGCAGCTTACTTGTGGGGGCGACCGCTAGTTTTAATAATTCTGGTGTTAGCAGCCTGGGGCTGGTATCGTACCAGCAAATACCGCTTCGCTGCTGGATTTTTAATCACTAGCTTTGGCTTACTCACTCTGAGTTATTTACTTTTAACTTTATTTACTAAATTTCCTAATCTGCCGCCCAATGAACAGAATTTTTATACAGCGCGCTTATGGGAATTGGCCTTACTGACGCTCTGGCCACTCGCACTTTATGGCGGTTACCAAATTATAAATTATATTTGGTACGAACGCCGCGCGCCTTATTTGTTAACAACTAGTTTAGTGCTAATACTAACAGCCTCGTTTTATTTGACTTACCCCAGGCTAGATTTTTACCAACGCGACACTGGTTACAATACCACGCCTTATGACGTAGCGGCAGTTAAATTAATTGAAGAACAAGCTGCTAACAAACCTTACGTTGTACTGGCTAATCAAGCAGTAGCCGCGGCCGCAGTTAGTACCTACGGGTTTAACCACTACTTAGGTAACAATTTTTATTACCCCTTGCCAACTGGTACTAATCCTTTGTACCAGGTTTACCTGCAAGCGGCCGAACGTGGCCGGCCGACTCGCCAAGTTATCAAATCAGCCTTCACTATTACCTCAGCCACGCAAATTTACTTGGTACTCAATAAATACTGGGCCGACTTTGATAAATTGACCGCCGTAGCCGACCAGGAAGCAAACTCCAGCTGGACTGTGGGTGACGGACGAATAAAAATTTATCGTTACAATTTTAGCAATTAGTTCTCTCTTAATTCACGCTCCCATGCTATAGAG
>JACRFM010000021.1 GCA_016234305.1 Candidatus Kerfeldbacteria bacterium | reverse complement strand
TCAATGGTGTTAAGAAACATTTTGATTTACATCTTAAAGAGTGCGAATGGCGGTACGGTCGGAAACTTGCTACCCTACAAACAGACCTGTGGATTATCTATAAAAACTACTTAAAACATTAAATCATCTAGTCTAGAGCCTTATTTATTAACGCTTAATTGGCAATTCACGGGCGGCGGTTTTAACATGGTAGTTTGGCTAGTACCGGCTTTTACCGTGCTGTTTTATGCCGCCGGTATTTTAATAGAACATGCTGACACCAACTGGAGTATCGGCATCCGCACGCCTTGGACTTTAAGCAATGAAGTGGTCTGGAAAAAACCCACGAACTGGGCGTTAAATTATTTAAAATTTCAGCTCCTGTAGGCCTGCTGGGATTAATTTGGACTAATTTGGCAATCTACTTTATCTTAATGCCGGTTATTTTATCAGCTCTCGGCGCCGCAGTTTATTCTTACATTGTCTACCGTAAACAGCCTAAGGTATAACTGCTCAAATTCTAAATCACTCAATTTCTTCAATCTGATTAAAATAAGCGCTGGCTAACAACTTATCCTGCTCGTGCTTGTCCTTAGTTTGTCTTAATAGGCTTTGCCAAAAATCAGCCTGAGTATAGCGCTCATCAACCTTGATTATTTGCTGGTCACGAGACTGGTTAATGTTAAAATTACCCTTACTTATAACTTCCGAAGCTATACCGGCAAAAGTTGGCACTTTACTGCGGCGCATTTGGTAAGATTGCTCCGGGTCAACATAAAAAGAATATATCATATTATCTGCCGACAAACGACTTAATATATTCCTAAATCCTCCCATAAACTTAGGCTTGTCTTTACCATTATACACATCTAATTTTTCTCCACCAGTTGGAAATAATAAAAAAGCCCCGCCGTTTTTTATATGACTAATGGCTTGATTCATAATTTCAACCAACTCTCTGGGCGTTTGGGCATTAGGCACAAAATACTGCTCACCAAACTGCTGACAAAACTCTTCATAAATATGGCGATTAATCATTATTTTTACGTCACGCCTGTCCAGGGCTTGCAAAATTGCCGGTATTTCCACGTAACCAGGATGATTACAAATTATTAACCCGGCTTCAGTTTGCAGTTTCTGGCGCTGCTCAGCAAAGTCGGCCGATTTTTCAGACCGATAGTTGATTTTGGTATTGGTGATATCCAAAAAATATTCACCCGCGGCTTTAAAGCCGCCTTGCTCAAAAATATCTGCCAGCTTAGTTCGGTTAATAGTCTCTTTGGCCATTAAGGGCCAAACTGATTCGCCAATTCTCTCCGACATATATTTTCACTTAAATTATTTAGCTTACTCAGCTAATTTATCTTCTAGGTCCAAAATGTCCGGCCGGACATTTTTGACCTATTAAACATTTTAAATATTTAGGTCTTAAATAAATTTTTGGTCCAAGATTGCCAAGTGTTGGCTGTTTGATTGTCTTGCGCTTGCCACCACTGCCACCAAGCCTGCGGCGTAACAATTTCTACAGCCTGATACTTTTCCAGATCCAGCAAATGCCTATCTTCGGTTATAAGCCACTCCGCCTTGCCGCCCACGGCGGCCGCTAATAATTTTATATCCTCGGCATCATCAATCTTAACTTTAATTACGGCCGGTTGGGCTAATTCAGCCATTATTAAAAAATCCATAATATCATCCTTAAGGCGCGTATCACGAACCAACCGTTCTACCAACAACTGATTCTCGCGCCGCACCGGTTTAGTCATAACGGCCATAACTGAACCGTTCAATATCAAATCTAAAATCCGCTTCGGGTAACTGTATTCTCCCCGGTCGGCATTAATCAAAACATTGGTGTCTAGAACCACTCGTGTCATATTATAAAATTATAGTGTTTATCAACCAACTTGCCAAATAACCCCAATAAGGTAGAGTAAATAAAAGAACAGGTCAAAACTCAAATCGCAAAAGTCAAAACCACAACTCAAAACTAAAAAATTTTAACTGCTAGTTGCTCATTGCAACTATTTCGCCCGAGCGGGATGTAAACAAAACCTTCACTAGTTTTAACTTTTGATTTTTTACTTTTAACTTTACTAACGTGTCCTTCCAAATTGGTATTGTCGGCTTGCCTAACGTGGGCAAATCCACCTTGTTTAAAGCTTTAACGCGTAAGTCTGTAACTATTGAGAATTATCCTTTTGCCACCATCGAGCCCAATGTTGGCGTAGTTGAAGTTCCGGACGAGCGGCTCAATAAATTAACTGAAATTTGCGCCTCGGCCAAAACCATACCCACCACGATTGAATTCGTGGATATTGCCGGATTGGTTAAAAACGCTCACCAAGGCGAAGGTTTGGGTAACCAGTTTTTAGCCAACATCCGCGAGGTTGACGCCATTGCCCAAGTCGTGCGGGCTTTTTCAGACCCGAAAATCATCCACGTTGCGAGTGAAGTTAATCCTTTGTCCGACGCTGAAGTTGTAAACGTTGAACTAGCCATGGCTGATTTCACGACTGTGGAAAAACGACTGGCAGCTCTAAAGCCTAAATTAAAAACCCTACCTGATAAAATATTACTGGGGCAGGTTGAATGTTTGGAAAAGTTGCAGTTGCATCTTAACCAAGGTAAACCAATTCGTGAACTCTCCTTGAATGAAACCGAACAAATTTTCGTTAAAAGTTTGAGTCTATTAACCGCTAAACCATTACTCTACGTTATTAACGCTGACGAAGGCGTCATCGATGCCGCCATCAATATTAAACCCAGCATTACTATTTCCGCCAAATTAGAAGCTGAACTGGCTGACTTGCCGCCAGCGGAAGCGGAAAAATTAAGCCAAGAACTGGGACTTACTGAAACCGGTTTAAATAAACTGATTCAAGCCAGCTACCGATTACTAGACTTGATTACTTTTTTTACCGCCGGACCGCAGGAATCGCGCGCCTGGACCATTAAACGCGGCACTAAGGCGCCCCAAGCCGCCGGCGTGATTCATACTGATTTTGAACAAGGCTTTATTCGTGCTGAAGTAATTGCTTACACTGATTTTGTAGCCACGGGCGGTGAAACGGGCGCTAAAACCGCCGGCAAATTCCGTTTGGAAGGCAAGGACTATGTTATTCAAGACGGCGATGTTTGTCATTTTAGGTTTAGTACTTAAAATTAAGCCTAGTTATTTAATAACTATTTTTCCTACTTCTTTAAAAGAAGTAGGGCAAGAATCGCCACCTAAAGCCTTCGGGTAAGACAGTGCTCGCCATAAGCCGGGCTAGTGCTATGCCAAGCGACCACAACACGCACTAGCTTGTCCGACTTATGGCTTCCGCTCTGCTCATTACCCTACGGCATGGTGGCTGGAATGCAATTTTGAATTTTAAGTTTTACATCATTCTGTGTTTTATCAAATTCCTCAACTTACAAAATATAATAAACTTCTTCACGCCTTTTCCACTAAAGACGACGGTAATATGTCGTTTAAATGGGGTATAGAGGAAGAAGTGCGGCAAAACCGGCAGAAGTTTTTAACTGACTTAAATATTGACCCAAGCCGCGTAGTCAGCGCTGAACTGGAACATAGCGACAAAATTATTAAAGTTACCGCTGCCGACGCTGGCCAAGGTGTACTGCAAGATGATTATCAACTCAAGGGTGACTGCTTAATCACCAATGAATTGGGTTTATATTTGTGGCATGTAGTCGCCGACTGCTTATCAGTAATGCTATATGACCCAATGAATCAAACAGTGGCTTTGGTGCATGTGGGTAGAAAAAATGCCAATTTACAAATAATCAATAAAACTATTAAAGCCATGGCTAAGTTTTATAATACTAAACCAAATGATTTAGTGGCGGGTATTGGACCGAGCATACATAGCTGCTGCTACGCTTACAACGAAATTGAACAAACAAGTGACCCGGCTTGGCATAATTTTTTAATCAACAAAAATAATTTAATTTATATTGATTTGGTTGGTTTCACTGCTGAACAATTACTGGATTCCGGCGTGGTTAAAAACAAACTCTATCTCAACTCTGACTGCACGGCACATAGCAATGAGTTCTTTTCCCACTACCGCGCTAAACAAACTAGCCAGCCGGAAAAAAGATTCGCCGCCATCATTGGCCCATTACCTTGCTATGCATAAGTTCACATACATATTGGACTCCTTAACCCAGGAGTCAGATGCAACAATTGAACATATTTAAGGGTACACATGGTTTTGTGCGTGCTTGGCAATACGGGCTACGCTGGCGGTATATGATTACCCCCAAAGCCAAGCACAAAACCAGAGTGCTAAAATTCTGGGCAGATCACGGTCTGCAGGCAACGCTGGATGCTTTTCCAGTCAAACGGTCCACTTTGTTTCTATGGAAACAAGCGCTTAATGACGGTGGTGGCAAACTAGAAGCCTTGAATGAGAAATCCCCAGCGCCGCCTAACAAACGGCAACGCCAGTGGCCTTCTGCCATCACCCAAGAGATCGCTAATTTACGGGAACTCCACCCTAATCTGGGCAAAGATAAGCTACATACTTTGTTGCAAAAGTTCTGTTTAACAAGCAATGCAATCTGCCCATCAACTTCCACCATCGGCAGATTAATTAATGATGCCGGGGGGTTACGCATCTTCCCGCAAAAGGTCAGCCACTTCGGCAAGATTAAATCCAAGAAAAGAACAAAAGTCCTAAGAAAACCCAAGTATTTTAAAGCTACTCATCCCGGACATTGTGGTGGTTTTGACACCATTGAAAAGTTCATCCATGGTTGCAGGCGGTACGTCATTACCTTCACCGATCTAGACAGCAGATTCACCTTTGCGTGGAGTACCACCAGCCACGCCAGCCAAGCCGCGCAAGAGTTCTTTGCTCTGGTACAGGCAGTGTTTCCCTACCCGCTGGAATATATCCTGACTGACAACGGCAGTGAGTTTATGAAGCACTTTGATCTACGTTTACGACAGTTGTACAAAACCCATTGGCATACCTATCCCCAAACACCCAAGATGAATGCCCACGCCGAACGCTTTAACCGTACTATCCAAGAAGAATTCACTGATTACCATGAATATCTCCTTCTTGAACCGAATGTATTTAACAAAAAACTCATGGAGTATCTTCTGTGGTATAACACGGAACGACCACATTGCGCTTTCGGAAACAAGCTATCCCCAGTACAATACCTAATGTTCCTTGAATCTAACCCGCAAAAGTCCAATATGTGGTGGACGCATACATGCTATTGACAAAAATTCTAAATATATATATACTTATTTTAGAAACCATTATTCATGGTTTCTAACAAAAACAGGCGTCACCCGTTGTGGGTCATGGCTTGTTTTTTGTTATATTTGTTTACTCTCGATCTTTTACAATCAAATATAGTAGCTCTTACTTTATTCCCAGAAAAAGTAAAGTTTCTATTCATATGCCCATTAAAAGAAACAAAAAAAGAATTCTTTATAGTTAATTTCTGATATAAAAAATTGAGAAATTTCCTTTTAAAAGTATTCTGCTTACTAACTAGGCCCCTAGATCTTTTAAGGTCATACAAAGTAGCTCCCAGTATTAAATCAGTAATTTGCAATAAATCGGACGATTTAGAATTAATTTGACAAACTCCAGCTATAACAAATTTTTTATAATGATTATTTATAAATTTTTTTATTGTTTCTTCTAATTCTATACCCTCAGGAACAAAGTAATCATCAGCTAAAACTACCAATACCTCGTCAGGATATTTGCCTATGGCTAGCTTCAACAAAGCTATAGTAAAACTACGATAGACTTTAGATAAATCGTTATCAAAATAACCCTTAAAGTCTAATTCCTTCTTATCAAGAATTATACAATTAAAAGTAACTGAATTATCAGCAAGAAAGGCATTAAAAACTTCAATGGCAACATCAAATCTAATCTTTCGGTCTAATTTAGCCCACTTAATTTCTTCGTTATATCTGTACTTATCTCTAATTTTTCTAATTTCCCGATAAAATTTTTGAGGATAGTCTGACTTTAATATACCTAAAGCAAAAAATTGATCGCGATTACTATGAATTAAACCTGTTTCATCCAAGAAAACAAAACTAGATTTAAAATTTCTATAGTCAGCCTCCTCTAACATATTATTTATTATTTAATAAAGCTGACTTGACGGGCGAGGTCAAAAGCAGCCCTTAGTTCCTCTTCAGTCATAATTTCGTTCTGCAGCAACAATTCAATCTCCTTTTTCATATTGCTATTTAGCAAATAAGGGCCATCGGTATTAATGGTGAATTTAACGCCAAACTCTTTTAGTTTAAAAATAATATCTTTCAATTCCCCTATATCTTTTACAGCTTTGGTTTGCAAATTGGAAGACGGACAAATTTCCAGCACGGTGCCAGCCGCGGCCAGCTCTTTAAGCAAGGCCTCGTCTTTAACCGCCTGAATACCGTGACCAATTCGCTCCGGTTTAATATCTTTAAGTACTTGCCGCATGCTCGTCGGCCCAGTAGCGTTAGTTTCACCAGTATGCACAGTTAAACCTAAACCAGCCGCTCGCGCTTCGGCAAATAACTTTCTATAGCTAACAAAATCTGGGTCTTGTTCAAAAGTGTGCTTTTCCGGTCCGGCGATATCTATGCCCACCACGCCCCAAGACATATACTTAATGGCCTTACGCACAATAATCTCATTTAGCTCAAAGGGGAATTCACGCGCCAAGCAAAATAACAAACCAGCTTTCACCCCATAATCCAAACTAGCCTTATCCATACCATGCAAAGCCGCTTGAATAATATGGTCCAGATCCATTTCCCCGCCTTTATTACGCTTCATGGGATTAAAACGGACTTCAATTTGGTTAACATTAGACGAACGGTACTCTTTGGCTAAAATCGAATAAACACACCGCTCTACCGCCTCGGGACTAGATTGAATTTTCTCGGTCCAACGATGCATTATATCCACATACTCTTCCAAACTATTTACAGTTTCATCCGTGGCCGTAATTAGTTTCCAAAAATCCCAGTAATTTTTCACCGGCAATTTTAAACCTTGTTTATGCGCAATTTCCCACATAATGTGCGGCGCCACGGCGCCACCCACATGGATATGCAAATCTATAAGTTCTATACCCAAACGATTGCGATAATGAATCATAAAAATTATAAATTTCAAATTTTTAATTTTTATTGAATTATCAAATTATTAAATTAAAAATTGATTAAAAATAAAAGCTTCGCTTTTATCCCGATGGCCATCGTGATAGTTGCACAAGGCAACCAAAATTGTAAATTAAAAATTGTTATATCTTACTCTACCAAATCTTCCCAATCTTGCCAAGCTAAACCTTGCGCAACACGAATACCTCCCGCCCAACCCTTTGCCCCGGACGTTCATAAAGCAACGAACCGCGTTTGTCACACCAAGCCGGCGGAGCTTGGGGCGGCAAGATGTTTTCCACTTTCCAGCCCAAACTCGATAGTTCGTTTACTAAAGGCAAATATAATAACTTGGCGCCCAGATGAAATACCGGCCAAACCATTACCAGACGCCGACCCGGCAATATCAAGACCGCCAGATTTTTCAAAGCCAAACGATACAAAGAGACTAAGTCTTTGGCTACTGCCTGATACTGTTTAATATCAAAAATCCTGCTGGTTGGCCCTAAATATGGTTCGGTTACCATCGCGCCAAATTTTATATCTTTAAGCTGCGTTTTAAGTTGCCGGACATCAGCCGCTAATAATTTTTCCTCAAATTGCCATTCCGGATGTTTTTGCCTAAGCCATTGTAAATTAGCGGCGGTTCGCTCAATGCCTTGCTTATCAATATCACTGCCCCAAATTGATTTATAGCCCAAAGCCACCGCTTCCTGCAGGACTGTGCCCGAGCCGCAAAATGGGTCTAATAAAGGCTCGGCCAACTCACCTTGAGTCAAATTAATCATGAGGCGTGCCAGTTTAGGCGGCAGCATACCAACCCGTGAATCACGCTCGGGGCGGCCATAATCCCGCTCTGACCACTCGGCAAATTCCTGCACGGCCACGGTCCGAGCAATAATTATTCTGGTTTCACTAAACGGCTGCAAAATAAACTCCGTACCGCGCGGCGGCAAGAGATGGTTTTTTTGTACTACTACTGAAGATAAAACATCCTGGCGGGATTCAACTAGCCGCGCGCGCCGGCCGCTGTCTTTTATTTCCCTTTTTAATTCTAAACCCATTGGCTTTAACCAAGAGGGAATTTTATGACCATACCAACTAAAACCAAATAAACACCCGCCAGTAAGGCTGCTTAGATAATTAAACACAAAGTCCCGGATAATGTTCGGCTTATATTCAACTTCAGCCAAAACCTGAGCCAGTTTTATTGAACCAGCCAGTTGTTTAAAAAAATCAGGAGTAATATCCCCCTCGACTAAAGCGTAAGACGCGGTAATAGTTTGCCAGGTGATGGCAAGTTGGCGCGCTCTAGCTACCGCCGCGATTTCAGCCACGCTTAACTGCGGCTGCCGGCCTAAGATGAATAAATATTGTTCTGCCATACTAATAAAGCTATCATAATAAGATTAATTGTTCAAAGAGGAACTATAAAATTTCTAATTGTCCTAATATCTAATAAAATCCAAAACTCTAAATCTTAAATAATACCCAATTAATTCAGCTACTAATAATTTTGGAATTTGGATATTGGGAATTGGTTAGAAATTAGGACTTAGATATTAAAAATTTAATAATTTAACTCTCCACCGCTACAATTTTATTGTTGGATTATAAATTGAATATCCAGCCTTGCCAAACTTTAAGCCTTATGCTAATCTAAGTCCACGTTAAGCGCTTCCATTGTGAGCGCACCGTATTCCGATGAGATTCGGAATCCTTAAGGGTTAGAGGGGTTTTACTCTTAAGGGCACAAACATGAGCGTTTTTTGTTTGTTTGTTTCTCTCTTACACTTACTCTTAACTCTTACTATTTAACTTATGAAGCACTACGAAATCATGTACATTATTCCGGTTAAAGTCGGGGTGGATGAAGATACTACCACTCAAGACAAAGTCCGCCAGCTGCTCCTGGAGAATGGCGCCAAAATTACTAGTGAGGAAAATTTGGGCAAACGTAAATTGGCCTACGCGATTGACCATCTGCGCCACGGCACCTATGTAACCATAGAGTGCAATTTGGAACCGGCCAATCTCGCCCGCATTAGTAATTGGTTCCGTTTGTCCCATGAAGTTTTGCGCAATCAAATTGTGGCCAAACAACAAAAAACTCCGGAACAAATTGCCCGCACTAAGGCTTTCCAGGAAAAACTTAGTCGCCTCCAAGCCAAAAATGAAACTGCCGAAGAAACGGCACCGACGGCCAAAAAAGAAACAATGCCAACAGCACCCAAACCATCCATCAAACTGGACGAACTGGACCAAAAACTGGACGCGATTTTGGAAAAGGAAATTGTTAAGTAATTAATTTTTATTCCTTATTCGTGACCGGCGCTGCCCTTTAAAAAGGGTTAACGCCTAACAGGAGACATAAATTATGAATAATCTTAACCGAGCCATGATACTAGGCAATATAACTCGTGACCCGGAAACCCGAACTACCCCCCAAGGCACCAATGTGACCACCTTCTCGGTAGCCACTAACTTGCGCTGGGTTAATGCCGCTGGCGAACGGCAAGACAAAGCCGAATATCACAATGTGGTAGCCTGGCGTAAACTGGCTGATATTTGCGCCCAGTACTTGAAGAAGGGCTCCAAAGTTTACGTGGAAGGCCGCATTCAAACCCGTTCTTGGGATGACGCTCAAGGCCAAAAGCACTGGCGTACTGAAATTGTCGCCGACAATATGATTATGCTGGACAAGGCTGGCGCGCCGGTAGTTGATAATCAAATTGATGAAGCCACTAGTCAAGTAAGCCCGGAAGCGGCCGCTGAAGAAACTATCAATGTGGAAGAAATTCCTTTTTAATAATTATCACTAGCTATACCCAGTAATACAACTTGGCTGGCGCTCGCCTTAAACACCGCACTTATTAACTTTAATATCTTACTTAAAATCATTTAATCATTTACCTTTGTTTAACCACACTTGCGCTTAAAGTGGTATAGCCAAGTTGATATACTGGGCGTGTCAATTTACGGAGGGTGAATTGTCCAGAAATTTATTATGAACAACTATAATAACAAACGAACCCAAGCTCCACCCAAAGACCGCGAATGCTATTTTTGCGTAAACGGACTTAATGACAGTGATTATAAAGATACGCGTATTTTGCAAAAATTCCTTTCTGGTTATGGTAAAATACTGCCGCGCCGCCGCACGGGTAGCTGCATGAAACATCAGCGCAAATTGGCCTTGGCCATAAAACGGTCACGCTTTATGGCGCTGATTCCTTTTGTGGCTAAATAAGTCAGAATCAAAATTATGGCAGTTTTACCCTCACTCAATTCCATCCGCAACGGTTTAAGCATTTTGGTTAATGATGAGCCTTATTTAGTGCTGGAATCGTCTTTTATGCGCACCGCGCAGCGCAAGCCGGTTATGCGCACCAAGTTGCGTAATCTCCTAAACGGCAAGGTCTTGGAGCAAACCTTTAAACCGGGCGACAAAGTGGAAGAAGCTGACATGGCCCGCCTGCGCGCTAATTTCCTGTATGCCGACGATACTGGCTGCCATTTTATGAACCAGGAATCTTTTGAACAGTTTGATTTTCCCCGCGAAGCTTTGGGTGGACAAGTGGGCTATTTGACTGACGGCGTGGAAGTGAATATTCTGAATTTCAACAACCAGCCGATTAACGTGGAATTGCCTAAAAAAGTAAAACTGAAGGTAGTGGAAACTCCGCCCGGCGTTAAAGGCGATACCGCCACCGGCGGCGCTAAACAGGCCAAGTTGGAAACCGGCCTTATCATCAATGTGCCGCTGTTTATAAAGAACGATGAAATGATAATCGTCAACACCGAAACCGGCGACTACGTGGAACGGGCGTAAAAATTTTTACCAATAATAAAGACCCGGGCTAAACTACTTCCGGGTCTTTTTGGTTTACTAATAAATATTTCTTGTAGGGCTCCACAATTTGCCTAGGCAAATGTTCACCATAAATATCTTTTAAATAAGCCACGTAACCGTTAACTTTTGATGCCAGCCCGGGTTGATATATGGCCCGATGAATAATCCCACGAATTTTTTTAATTTGTTTCTGGGGTAAAGTAATATTAATAAACGGAGATTGCGGATTGTAAAACAGCCTCTCCTCCACCGTTGCTTTAATCTTGCGCGGTAATCTAGCTAGCCAGCTTTCAGTTAATTTACGATTCACTGAACGAATCCGAATAAGTCTAAAACCGGTGATTAGCGGCGCGGTTTGGTTAATATCAAAACGTAGTATTTTTGCCCGATTAATTCTAAATACTCTACTTGCTTCAACAACTCCAATAAGGCCACGAATCAAACCAAAGTTGATTCTTTCCTTGGCGCTAATTACAATGTCGTCGGCATAAATACTGACTTGACTGTCAATGTTGTTTTGCTTTAAAAATTCTCTAATTCTATCAAGAATTTTTAAATAACTCACTGTCAAATTTAACATAAAAGGCGAAGTTGGCGCACCTTGCGGTAATTTGCCTTTATAAGTTAAAAGGTAAGCCGCCATTTCAATAAAACCATCAACAATATAATCAAGATAGTAACTCGCCGAATTGTCAACTGACAAACTACTCACTAATTCCCGAAACCATTTAACCTTCCTCATGGAAAACAAGACCGGTTCCGGATAATTAATTTTTTTACCAAGCAATCTTTGTATTTCCACTGCCCGATAAGTTCCAATTTCGTTTTTTACATGATGCAACAGCACCTCTTTTACTACTCTAAAACTTACTGAAGGAAAAGCATTCTTAAAATCAAGCCGCACTACGTACTGCAAATTTTCATTCAAATGTACTAAAGCATTATCTTTTACCGAAACACCAGGTAAAAAACCAGTCATATTTTTATCCAGCACTCCCCGCTCTATCAAGCAATAAAGAAACTTCTTAAGGAATAATTTTTGAAATTTCTTTACACTCTTACAGGGTATGCTCAAACGACGTCGTCCGCCGCTTTTTTTAACTATGTGTTTAATTTTATAATTATCGCGACAAACTATCGCGTTTCTTATATCAGCCGAGGGCATTCCTAAGACGCCGGCCAACAAGGTGTCTCCACCTTCAATTTTTATTCGCGACATCTTTGGACTCCTAAATTTGTTTGCTAATTTTTAAAGAACACCGGCTGGAGCCGCTAATAAAGCGACTCCTAAGTGTGTTCCGTCGACTTATAAATATCTGGTATTGATAAATATGCCTCAACTCAACTGGCACGCGTCAACTATGCCTATTAAACAAGGCTATTTTGGGCGGCGGCCAGATTCTGACCGCCTCGTTCCCTTGGAAAAAAGAACGTTTTTAAGAACCGTTCACTCTGCCGGCTGGCCATAGCTTAATAGAAAAGGTACCTTTCGTCAAATAAACAGAGCGGATTCAAATTTGAATCCGCTCGCTCATAAAAGACCAGAATAATTTTTTTACTTTTGGTGACGAGTATGATTCGTCACACAACGTAATCTGCGGCCATAAGGATCAAATATCAAGACTACTCTTAGTATAATTTCCTCCAGCCACTTTTTGAATTTGCGCAACAGACTATAATTCCTGTAATCTTTCAAAGCTCTCCAACAAACACGTTTAGCATTCGCAGAGTTAAAACTTTCAGCCAAAACCTTTTCGGATTTATGACAAATAACATTTTTAAAACCAAAATTTTTATGAACCCTTAAAGCTCTTTTGCAATGATAACCTACTGTTAAGAGTATTACTGTCTCATCCAATAACCCATATCCAGCTAAAATGGTTCTAACTTTTTCCGCCCCTTGCGCCGTATCTATACTTTCGGTCTCGCAAATAACTTTATCGCCTCTTAATACCGGAAAATACTGGGCGGCGTACCTTTGCATTTCCTCGGCTTCAGTTGGCCAAGCCTGACCATCCGTATGACCAGTGACAAAAATCACTTTTTTTATTTCAGAAATACTTTCTGCCAATACTCCTGCGGCCAGGGCCGTAACTTTTGAATCTCGGCTTAGTTCTAGCTTCCAACCAGCCGGTGGATCTTTAGGTGGATATTCCACCCAATTCTTCCCTAGTACTACCAATACAAACGATTTGTCCTTATCTAATACAGCCAATTTGTCCTCCTATGGCTTATTTAACATTTGTTTGTTGTTAATAATTCAGTATTTGTTTGCCTTTCTTTTTACCACCATTTAGCTTAGTTGTCAATAATTTGCACAAAAACGTCACCACTTAACTATCAACTGCTTCGCTGCTCGCGAGCAGCGAAGCAGTTGATAAATAGAAACGAGATAAAAAAATCACCATCAATAGTTTGACAAAAAGTCCACTTTTAACTAAGGTATAGGCAAATAAAAACAAACTTTCAACAAGGAGGAATCCATGTATAACGAAAATATTTCCTTAACAAACTATTACGGACGTTATAATCTATCCGGAATAATTAATCTGTCCGGAATAGTCAGCATCCTAATGGGTATGGTAATGTGGCTAGCTGCTCAAATTATCTGTAATACATTACAGTCGCCGCAAAATGAAAACGTGCCGCTGTTAATTATTTCTACATTGTTCTTTGGTTTTATCTGGGGACTTATTATTAACTATTGGATGTTTGGAAAAATTGATTCATCTTTTACGCCTGACCCTAGGCCGTTAAAAATTATAAGCCTGGCCATGACTAAAACTTTAAGAAAAATCGCCCTGCCTATAGCCACGGTATTAATGCTACCAATAAGCTACCTGATATTAAGTAACAATAATACTGACTTCTCTAATTACTTTAAGGCGTTCGCCTTTGTACTTGTTTCAATGAGTATAGTATTACATTATAAAGTGTTAAATAACAGATTTATAGTGGACAAAAATCAACTGATAATTCAAGGAAATCATGTTTTGTTTGAGGGTGATAAGTTTATAGTTAACCAAGTAATATCGATTAATGTGCCAATTCTGCTACCTGAATTACAAGAAATTGAACTACGTCCCATAGGCGACATTACCTGCTTAGAAGGGGAAATAAGAGACGTAATTCTAAAAATTCAAGCCAGCATTCTATTTAACAAACTAAACCGGAATTTAAGTTGTAATTATAAAAAGGCGATTAAACAATTAGAAAATAACTGCATAAACAACTTACTCACACATACTAGTAAAGATAATGAAAAAACTTTTGTGCAAAAGGTTTATGATACGTTCATTGACCAAGAGACTGAAGTCTATGGCTGGCATTTCAAAATTAATAAGGTTACAGTCCAATTTGAATTACCCCAACAAAACATGAACTAAAATCAACTTAATAGAGGCAATTATGTGCGGATGCGTCAACGGATCTTTCAAAGATCTTAAAACCTCAACTACCTGCCCAACCTACAAAGGCTCGGGTAAAGACTGCCCGACTTGCGGCGGCAGTGGACAAGTAATTTTAGCGAACCACCGCGGCGAAAGCGGCCAACCTAATCAGCTCCAGCGCGGTGAAAGTCTCGGAGAACCAAATACCGGAGCCAGCCATGGATAAAAATAAACATGAACTCGGCGACCCCTTTACCCAAACGTGTTCCGTCTGTGGCGGAGAAGGTAAAACTCCTAACCCTCATGGTAGTAAAAAATCAACCTGCCCGTATTGTAAGGGCAGCGGAATAGAACCTAAAGAACCTCTAACAGACGAAATTGAGGATGACGAGGATTAAAATCCAATTTTATTTAACTACAATTGAAAACCCTCTTCTGTAATGGAAGAGGGTTAATTTATTTACTAAACTACTGGAAAACTTTATAAGGGCTGATTTAAATCCGATTTATGACTGGCTTGATTGATTAATTCATCTCTAACTGTTTCCGCCTCTCTAATACTTAAACCAGGCAAACGACCTTCAGCAAACGGCGAAATGCGGCCATAGCGGCCCACCCCGCTCATACCAGCGGTTTGAATATTAAGGTCAGACAAACCCAAAATTCTAGCCCATAAACCCCGGTAAATATCCACATTCTGAATACGATTGTAAGGTATGGTCACGTATTTTTTAAAAATAACCCCTGATTCGCTTTGAAAACCTTTGTCTGTCAATTCGTAACGATAATAATGATAAGACAAATAAGCCCACAGCAAAGACCAGCTCAACCACAATAAAACACCAGAAACTATTAACCAAAAATTAAGACTAAATTCTAAATCAGTTGACCTGATTGCCATTGAAGTTAGAAAAAAAGCCACCAACAAAATTAAGACCAGCGACAACCTAAGGTAGTGCACAAAAAACAACCAAACTGAACTGTGATGCAACTGTTTCATATATTTGACTGTTAAGAATTATTTCTCCATAGCCCGCTGCTCTTTAATCTTGCTCCAGATAGCTTGGCGGATTTCCTCGCCGATTTTGGGATTTTCCCGCAAAAATTGTTTGGCTTGTTCGCGCCCTACCCCCAGCTTAACTTCGCCAAAGGAAAAGGTGTTGCCTGATTTGGTCACAATTTCCTGAATTACACCCAAATCAACCAAATCGCCAGAGAGTGAAATACCCTCATTATACATAATGTCAAACTCAGCGGCTTGGAAGGGCGGCGCCACTTTATTCTTGACGATTTTAACATGCACCCGATTGCCGATTGATCTCTCATTCTGTTTAATTTGCGCACTGCGCCTGATTTCTATGCGCACGGAAGAATAAAACTTCAAAGCCATACCGCCGGTGGTAGTTTCCGGATTGCCAAAGAACACGCCGATTTTCATGCGCGTCTGATTCAAAAAAATCACCACGGTTTTGGATTTGGAAATCACGGCGGTTAATTTGCGCAGAGCCTGGCTCATGAGCCTGGCTTGCAAACCCATATGCTGGTCGCCCATATCGCCTTCAATTTCCGCTTTCGGCGTTAAAGCCGCCACCGAATCAATCACAATCACATCTACCCCGTTGGAACGCACCAGCGTATCCACTATTTCCAAAGCTTGTTCGCCCGTATCAGGCTGGGAAATTAACAAATCATCTATATTAACACCGATTTTTTTGGCATAGACCGGGTCAAGCGCGTGTTCGGCATCCACAAAAGCGGCCAAACCGCCCAGTTTCTGCACTTCGGCAATCACATGCAAAGTTAAGGTAGTTTTACCGGAAGCTTCCGGACCAAAAACCTCAATTACCCGTCCGCGCGGCAACCCGCCCACGCCCAAAGCAATATCCAGTGACAAACAACCGGTGGGTATAGCCTCCACGGCCATAGCCTGGGCTTCGCCGAATCTCATAATCGCGCCTTCGCCAAAGCGTTCTTTAATTTGGTCAATCGCCAGTTGAGCGGCCTTACCGCGCTCATCCACAGCGCCTGACTTAGGGCTCGTTTTTTTGTTATCGGTTTTCATAAAAACAACCTAAAAATAAATTACTTAATTAAACTAACCGGATTAGGCGGCGAAAATATTACCCGCCGCGTTACCACTGTCGGCTGGCTATAAGTTTTTTGCGCTGTCACGATAATAATATTAAGTCCGGGTTTAAGCGGAACTTCTTGGGTAAACAGGCCGCCCTCACTAACCTCCACGGCCTGGCCGTTAATGGCGATGGGCGTACCCACTTGAGTTTGTCCGCGGACTTTGATAGTAGCACTCAAACTGGTTTGGTCATTGCCCGGCTCAAACAATTGCAAACGCGGCGGCACCAAAGCCGACCAAGCAGCGCTCACTAAATAGATTACCACCGCGCTGGAAGCCGCCACCGTCATAAACAAACGATAAGGGTGCACCGTCGTACTGGCTATTTTAATTGGTTTCCGCACAGCTGATTTGGCGGCTGAAGTGGCAGTATCTTTATCAGCCGATAAAATTTTATCTATCGGCAAATGCAAAAAGTTGGCATAAGACCGCGTAAAATAACGACGATAATTATCACCCGGCAAAGTCTCCAACTCGCCTTTTTCCAAAGCTTGCAAATATTTAACCGGAATATGAAGCTGACGGCTAACTTGCTCTAAACTCAGGCCTAAGCGCTGCCGTTCGGCCGTCAAACTTTCGACTCCATAGCCCTGGCCGGATAAATTATGAGTAAAAAAACGTGGCATAAACTCTAATTATCATTATAGTCTTTTTCTTCAAATTCATCAGCCCCGCTAGCTTCCGCCTGAACGTCAAAGCCTTCTGTAGCGTCCTGGCGCATCAGGACTTCGCGAGGCTTAGCGCCTTGACCCGGGCCAACCACGCCCCGTTGTTCCAATAAATCTAGGAGCCTGGCGGCGCGCGCGTAACCGACCCTCAGACGCCTTTGCAAATAAGTAGCCGAGGCTTTACCGGTGCTAATAACCATACCTTCCGCTTCGTCCAGCAATTCATCATCATCGCCCCCAGCCTCACCCAAACTATTAACTTTACCAAGCGGTTTACTAACAATTTCCGGATTATAATCAGACGCAATATCTTTTTTAAGCTGACTAGTAACCCGCTCAATTTCCCCGTCGCTAACATAAGCCGCTTGCAAACGTTTCGGCTTGGACAATTCGGCTGACACATACAAACAATCACCGCGGCCGAGCAACTTTTCCGCTCCGCTAACATCCAAAATGGTGCGCGAATCCGTACCTGAAGCCACGGCAAAAGCAATCCGCGAAGTAATATTGGCTTTAATGAGTCCAGTAATAACATCCACTGAAGGGCGCTGCGTGGCCACAATCAAATGAATACCCACGGCCCGAGCCATTTGCGCCAAACGAATAATGGCGGTTTCCACTTCTTGTGCCGCCACGGCCATTAAATCAGCCAACTCATCAATCACCACTATAATATAGGGCATTTTGACGTCAGCGGTTTGATTATATGAAGCCAGATTACGTTTGCCTACTTGATTTAAAATCTTATAACGGTGGTCCATTTCATTCACTACCCACTTTAAGGCATTGATGGTTTTATCTATTTCAGTTATCACTGGAGTTAACAAATGGGGCAGGTTGTTATAAGAAGATAGTTCTACCCGTTTCGGGTCAATAATGATAAACTTCAACTCGTCAGGTGAATTAGTAAACAGTAAAGATATTAAAATATCATTAATACAAACTGATTTACCTGAACCGGTAGCGCCAGCCACCAACAAATGAGGCATACGGTCTATATCTATTACCCAAGGTTTACCTGCCACGTCTTTACCCAGAGCGGCAGTGAGTTGCGAAGAACGGCGTTTAAATTCCGGCGTCGACATAATTTCTTTCAAACCCACAATCGCGACGGTCTGATTAGGCACTTCTATACCAACCAGCGATTGCCCGGGAATAGGCGCTTCAATACGAATCGGATGCGCTGCCAAAGCCAAAGCCAAATCATTGGATAGCGCGGTAATTTGCGATAATTTAACGCCTTGGGCGGGCGCCAGGGTGTATTGGGTAACAGTCGGCCCAACGTTTACTGGCCCCATTTCCACATCTATACCAAAATTAGCCAGAGTCTTTTGGATTTTTTCCTGATTAGCTCCAATATCGCCGGAAGTTGGGTTACTCGAACGGTCATCCAGCAAATCCAAGGATAATTCAGTACGGCGAGCGGGCAAGGGCAGCTTGGCTTCGCCGCTCGGGGTATTTTTGGCCGCCGCTTCTCCGGCCACATTACGATTCTTAAATAATTTATTTAACGGCGGAATAGTCAATTCCTCAATCCGGCTAAACGGCTTAGAGGCGGAACTAACATTGCCGTTAATCACCGGTTTGGCCGGGCGCTTTGGCAGGCGCTGATAAAGACCGCGCAGCCAGCTAAATATCCGGGCCGGCGAAGTTTCAAAAAAAATCAAACAACCGCCCAGGCACAAAGCCAGCAATACGACCACCGCTCCCCATAAACCAAAAATCTTAAAAATCAGCCATAACCAGCCATAACCAATATAACCGCCGCCGCGCAAATCACCAGCCGCCAAACTCCAATCTTTAAAAGGCAAAAACAGATGAATCAAACTGGTTAAACTTAAGCCCATAAAAATCAAACCTAAGGTTTTCCAAATCGGCCAGGGCTTAGCCGAGGTTAACAAATAATAACTGATGATGAGCAAAACCGGCGGTACTAACCAAGCCACTTGGCCGACCAAAAACCGCAAAGCATAACTGATAGCTTGCCCGACCACGCCGGCCAAATCCAAAAATGACAACACCAATATCAAAGCCGTTACAAACAAAAACAACACCTGTAAACCGTGTTTGGTTTCCGCGGGCAAGGGGTAACTGGCTTTAGAATCTTTTTTATCTTTAGTACTGGGCGAACTGCCTGACATGATTTTATGACTAAAAACTATGGACTAAGAGCTATGAACTATATTAGCTGCGACCTATATATTATAGCCAAAATAAGGCTAATTTGCTATCTAACCTCTACTTATACAAAAAGGTCTTTAATTTAAAGACCTTTTTGTATATAGCTATATTAAACCGTTAATTAAAGCTTACTGCGGTACAGCCTCCGTTTGTAAAGCCGCCTGGGCCTGGGCCACCAAAGCCGCTTCTATTTCCGCCTGCCGGACGCGCGCCGCGACTTCACGTTCGGCCCTAACCTCGTCCATTTTTTTCGCCAGCATCTCAGCCAAAGGACCATTACCCGTACCAGCCGGAATCAAGCGGCCAATAATTACATTTTCTTTTAAGCCGCGCAAATAATCAACCTTGCCGGTCACGGCTGCGTCAATTAAAACTCGGGCGGTTTCCTGGAAGGAAGCGGCGGAGAGAAAACTGTCAGTCGAGAGTGAAGCTTTGGTAATACCAAGCAGTAAATACTCGGCCGTAGCCCGCCGGCCGCCTTCCTTAACTATATCGTTCGCTTCTTCAAATTGGGCCGTGGTGATAATTTCGCCGGATAATAAATCACTATCGCCCGGGTCAATCACCAGCATGCGGGAAAACATTTGGCGGACTATCAGTTCAATATGTTTGTCGTTTAATTTCTGTCCTTGGGAAGAGTAAATATACTGAATTTCTTTCAAAATATAGCTCTGCACGGCTTCCTTACCGTTTAAGCGGTAAAGTTCATGCACATCCAAGCTGCCTTCAGTTAATTGCTGGCCTTTGGTAACTGTATCGCCATCTTTAACCCAAGCACTAACCCCGAGTGGAACGACAAATTCAACTGTCGCTTCGCTGGTACGGCTCAAAATCACGGCTTTATTGTTTATTTCCATAACCGTGGCTTCATAAGGCAACTTAACCTGCTCGGCTTCAGCTTTTAAAAGTACGCTGCCAACCTTTAATTTCTCGCCTTTTTTAACCAAAACTTTCGGATTCTTATACTTATCTAACTCAAAGGTATCAATAATTTTATCACTATAAGTAAGTTTAATGGTTTTTTGCCGCCCACGACTCTCCACCGCTACTTTGCCATCGGCGGGCGATAATAACCCAGGGCGTTTAACCGGACGAGCTTCAAAGACTTCTTCCACCCGCGGCAAACCTTGGGTTATATCTTCAGCTGAAGCCACGCCGCCGGTATGGAAGGTGCGCATGGTTAATTGCGTACCCGGTTCACCGATTGACTGCGCGGCAATAATGCCGACAGCCGTACCGGTTTCCACCAAAGCATTAAAAGCCAGATCATTGCCGTAACATTTTTGGCAAACGCCCCGCCTGGTTTTACAAGTCAACAAGGAACGAATCCTCACTTCTGCCACTCCAGCCTTATCTATGGTTTTGTTTTGCGCCAGCGTTACTATCTCGTTTTTCTTAACTATAACTTCACCTGAAGCCGGC
Organism: Candidatus Kerfeldbacteria bacterium; assembly: GCA_016234305.1. Taxonomy (GTDB): domain Bacteria; phylum Patescibacteriota; class Patescibacteriia; order Veblenbacterales; family UBA10138; genus JACRFM01. The sequence continues at coordinate 7,808 of JACRFM010000021.1, read as the reverse complement.
TCTTTAACCTCGCTAATCACATAGCGACCGCTGACCCGGGCACCCAAAGAATCACCGATATCCTCGCTATCAACGGCGTTCACCACAAAACCTTGTTTATCACCGCAATCTTTTTCCGTGATAACAATATCATGCGAGACGTCAACCAAACGACGCGTCAAATAACCGGCGTTAGCCGTACGCAAAGCCGTGTCAGTCAAACCTTTACGCGCGCCGTGGGTGGATATAAAGTACTCCAACACTTCAAAACCTTCTTTAAAATTACCCTTCACCGGCAATTCAATGGTTTCACCGGCCGGGTTGGTCACCAAGCCTTTCATACCCATCATTTGAGTAATCTGTCCCCAAGAACCGCGCGCACCCGATTCAATCATGGAAAAAACCGAACCTTCTTTAGGTAAAACGCGACGAGACAATTCCGTGACTTTATCTTTAACTTGAGCCCAAATCTCAATAATTTTAGTATGACGCTCTTCGTCAGTCAACAAACCCTGTTCATATTGATTATAAATCTCCTGAACCATAAGATCAGCTTCCTGATAAACCCGACCGCGTTCCGGCACGTCCGGCAAATCCGACATACCCCAAGACAGACCGGACTGGGTTAAATAAGAAAAACCCATTTCCTTAATATCATCCAATAATCTGGCAGTTTTAACCGAACCGTGTTTGGTTAAACATTCCGCCACTAAACCATTCAAAATTTTCTTATCCACCGTTTTATTGCAAAAACGTAAATCCAGCGGCAAAATTTCATTGAATAGAATGCGACCGACGCAGGTTTCCAAACGATGGCCCTCGCGTCTAACGATTATTTGGTCCTGCAGTTTCACCAAACCGCTCTGATAAGCCAAGATTGCTTCACTGAGATCGCTATAAACTTTTGATTTTTGTCCAACGGACGGAACCTTAATATTAGTCATGTAATAACAACCCAAAACAATATCTTTACTTGGCGTAACCACCGGTTCACCCGTAGCTGGCTTCAACAAGTTATGAGACGAGATCATTAAAGTAGCGGCCTCCCATTTGGCTTCTTCGGTCAAAGGTACGTGAACCGCCATTTGGTCGCCGTCAAAATCGGCATTAAAAGCCGGACAAACCAAGGGGTGAATTTGGATAGCCTTACCTTCAATTAAAACCGGCTGGAACGCCTGAATCCCGAGGCGGTGCAGCGTCGGCGCCCGATTTAACAACACATATGAACCCTTAACAATTTCTTCCAAAATATCCCAGACTTCACTTTTGGCCGCCTCAATATAACGATTGGCGCTGCGCACATTATGCACCAATTCGCGCTGAATAAGCTTAGAAATAACAAACGGCTTAAATAATTCGAGTGCCATGCGCTTGGGTAAACCGCATTGGTTTAGCTCCAAGTGCGGACCAACTACAATCACGCTGCGGCCGGAATAATCAATTCTTTTACCCAGCAAATTCTGCCTAAAACGTCCCTGCTTGCCTTTCAGAATATCAGCAATGGACTTTAACATGCGCCGCTGGCCGGTAGAAGCGGTCACGGTTTTACCATGGCGGGCGCCATTATCCAACAAAGCATCCACCGCTTCCTGCAGCATGCGTTTCTCATTGCGGCAAATTACTTCCGGCGCATTTAATTCCAGCAAACGTTTAAGGCGGTTATTGCGGTTAATTACCCGGCGGTACAAATCGTTCAAATCCGAAGTGGCAAAACGTCCGCCGTCCAGCTGAACCATGGGACGCAAATCCGGCGGAATAACCGGCAATTCGGTTAAAATCATCCACTCCGGTCTAAGCCCCACCGCCTGCAAACTCTTTAATAATTTCAAACGACGAACATACTTCTTCTGCTTGGCTGGCAGAGCCTCATCGGCCTCGCCGGTTAATCGTTTAATCTCCTCACTAATATTTATTTCCGTCAATAATAACCTAACGGCCTCGGCCCCAATAGCCGCTTCAAAAACCTGCCCGTATTTCAAAGACAAATCCTGATATTGGCTCTCGGATAAAATCTGCAAGGGTCTAAGCTCCTTAAGCTCGCGGCGGGCAATTTCAAAAGCTTCTTCCAATTTCTGCACTTTCTCCTGCTTCAATGTTTCCAGGGCCTGGCGTTCGCGGTCTAAGTCTGCGCCTGTGAACCGCTTGGCCGCCTCAGCTTGCTGCCGCAGAGCTTCATTCTCAATAGTTTTGCGCTTAGTTTTGAACTCGTTAGTTACCTGCTCTAATAAAGCCTGTTTTTTTTGATTATCCACCCCGGTAACAATAAAAGAGGCAAAATAAATAACTTTCTCCAAATCCTGCACTGATAATCCCAGCACCAAACCGATTTTAGAAGGCACGCCGCGCAAAAACCAAATATGTGACACGGGCGTGGCCAGACTAATATGACCGAATCGCTCGCGCCTGACCACCGACCGGGTAACTTCCACCCCGCATTTATCACAAACAATACCGCGATAACGAATACGTTTATACTTACCGCAATAGCATTCCCAATCTTTAGTCGGACCAAAAATCCTTTCATCAAACAAACCGTCTTTTTCCGGCTTCTGAGTACGATAATTAATGGTCTCCGGTTTGATTACTTCACCATATGACCAAGCTAAAATTTCCTCAGGCGAAGCCAATTTTAAACGGATGGAGTTGAAATCGTTAGCGGTAAGATAATCGCGGTCAGTAAACATAATGGACAAATAATTCGAAATTAATTAGCGGCGTCGCCTTGACTATTATTACTTTCCTTAATATCTTTAGTGGCAATCACCACATTATCCTGCATCAATTCAACCTCCAAAGACAAGCCCTTGAGTTCACGGATCAGCACGTTAAACGATTCCGGCACGTTGAGCTTGGTAATCGGCTCACCTTTAATAATTGATTCATAGGCTTTAGAGCGGCCAGGCACATCATCCGATTTAATCGTCAAAATTTCCTGCAAAGTGTAAGCCGCGCCATAAGCTTCCAGAGCCCAGACCTCCATTTCACCGAAACGCTGACCGCCAAACTGGGCCTTGCCGCCCAGCGGCTGCTGCGTCACCAAAGAATAAGGACCAATGGAACGCTGGTGAATTTTATCCTCAACCATGTGATTAAGTTTCAACATATAAGTCACGCCAACCGTTACCGGTTCGTCAAAAGCCTCACCTGTACGACCATGATACAACGTCATTTTGCCATCGGCCGGATAACCCGCCTTAACCAATTGTTCCCGAATGGTTTCCTCACTAACGCCGCTGAGGGGCCTGGTAGCCACGTAATAACCCAAAGACTGGGCAGCCAAGCCAAGGTGAGTTTCCAAAATCTGCCCAATATTCATACGAGAAGCCACACCCAAAGGATTCAAAAGAATATCCACCGGTCGGCCATCAGCCATAAAAGGCATATCTTCCACCGGCACTATTTTGGAAACCACGCCCTTGTTGCCGTGTCGTCCGGCCATTTTGTCGCCCACCTGAATTTTTCTAAGCTGGGCAATAGACACCTGGATAGATTTAATAACTCCCGAGGGCAAACGGTCGCCATTTTCGCGGGAAAAAATTTTAATATCAATCACCTTGCCGTGCTCGCCATGCTCCAAATAAAGTGAAGAATCGCGCACATCCTTGGCTTTTTCTCCGAAAATCGCCCGGAGCAACTTCTCTTCAGCCGACAATTCAGTTTCACCCTTGGGTGTAATTTTACCTACCAAAATATCACCTGAAGAAACTTCCGCGCCGATCCGCACGACGCCTTCTTCGTCCAAATCTTTTAACTTTTCTTCGCCCACGTTAGGAATATCGCGGGTGACTATTTCCGGACCCAGTTTGGTATCACGCACGTCAATAGTGTAATCTTCAATGTGAATGGAGGTAAAATTATCGTCTTTGACTAATCTTTCCGAAATTAAAACCGCGTCTTCATAATTACCGCCTTCCCAAGGCATATAGGCCACCATGATATTCTGGCCCAAGGCCAGTTCCCCCTGGTCAGTGGCCGCGCCGTCAGCCAACACCTGACCTTGTTTGACTTTCTGGCCTTTGTGAACAATCGGTTTTTGATTCATGCAAGTAGACGCATTAGAACGCACGAATTTGCCCAAATTATAAACTTTGATTTTACCAGACTCGTCCTTAACCTCAATTCTATTGCCCTGTACCGCCGCCACTTCACCATCTTCTTGAACGACCATTGCTTGTCCTGAATCTTGGGCAGCTTTGGCTTCGACGCCAGTGCCAACCACGGGCGCCTGCGGCCGCACGCAAGGCACGGCTTGACGCTGCATGTTCGTACCCATTAAGGCACGCACCGCATCATCATGTTCAATAAACGGAATCAGCGATGTAGTTATGGAAATAATTTGCTTGGGAGAAACATCCATGTAATCAATTTTATTGATGCTGTCCAGCGTTGGTTCGCCGTGTTCCCTGACTTCGGCGCGGTCCACCAAAAAATAGCCAGCCTCGTCTATGGGCGTAGTCGCAGCGGTTGTAATATGGCGTTCTTCTTCAAAAGCATCCAGCCACAACACCTCGGTGGTTACCCTGGGTACGAGTGGCACAGTAGTCAAAGATAATTTAGCTAAAGTTTTAGCCAAAGCTGAATCAACCTTAAGGCCGCTCTTGGCTACAACCTTACCTGAATCATCTGTTATAGCCTGACGTAATTTTTCGCCCACCGCCGCTTGTCCGTCATTGGGTGCGTCATGTACTACTTTACGGAAAGGCGTTTCAATAAAACCATAATTATTAACCCGGGCGTAAGATGACAAATGACCGACCAAACCAATGTTAGGGCCTTCCGGCGTGGCAATCGGACAAATGCGGCCATAGTGCGTACGGTGCACATCGCGCACGTCAAAACCAGCACGCTCGCGCGACAAACCGCCCGGACCCATAGCCGACAAGCGCCGTTTATGCTCCAACTCAGCCAGGGGATTGGTCTGGTCCATAAACTGGGAAAGTTGCGAAGACATAAAAAATTCCTTAATCGCGCCAATAATCGGCCGGGCGTTAATCAGTTGATTGGGCGTTAAAGTCGTAATATCCAAAGTTGACATGCGGTCCTTAATAATACGCTCCAAGCGCGCCAAACCGACTCTGAATTTATTTTGTACCAATTCGCCCACGGCCCGCACCCGGCGATTGCCTAAATGGTCAATATCATCCGCTTCGGTTTGACTATTATTAAGCTTGATTATCTCCCGCAAAATCAAAATCAGATCTTCCGGCCTGAGTACCCGATTAACTTTATCAATAGGCAGTTTAAGAGCAAAACGCTGATTCAGCTTGTAACGACCAACTCGACCAAAATCATAACGGGCAAAGTTAAAAAACATATTATGAATTAACGAGCGGGCATTGTCGACGGTGGCCAAATCTCCCGGACGAATGCGTTTATAAACCTCAATCAAGCCTTCAGCCTCATCTTTGGCCAAATCTTTGCCTAGAGTGGCTTCAATATAACGACTATCGGAATTGACATCTATATCCTTAAATTGTTCCAAAATTGATTCCCGACTGCCTAAACCAAAAGAGCGTAACAAGGAAGTTACGGCGACTTTGCGTTTGCGGTCAATTTTTACCCAGATAACGTTGTTCAAATCAGTTTCAAACTCCAACCAAGCACCACGGTTAGGAATTATTTTAGCTCCATAATTGCGCCGGCCGCGCAAAAACTCCGAAGTAAAAAATACGCCGGCGGAACGAATCAATTGCGACACCACCACCCGTTCAATACCATTAATCACAAAAGTACCGCGGGGCGTCATAATCGGAAAATCGCCCAAATAGACCTGCTGTTCTTTAATTTCACCAGTACGCTTATTAACTAATCGCGCCTTAACTCTGAGAGCCGCTTCATAAGTGGTATTTTTGGCGCGAGCTGTAACTTCGTCAAACTTAGGCTCATCCAAATAATAATCCAAAAAATAAAGCTCCAAATCACGACCGATAAAGTCGCGAATCGGCGAAATTTCATCAAACAATTCCTTCAGCCCTTCATCAAAAAACCATTGATAAGAAGCGCGCTGAATCTCAATCAGATCAGGCAAACCAATAGCGTCTTCCAGCTTGGAAAAACTTTGTCGCTGACGGGCTAAATAAGGAGAAGTGACTTTAGCGGACATAAAAAATATCTCGTCCCACTAATCGTGTGATTTTTGGAATGAGATTAATTAAGCTTTAAACTAGTCAATTGGCTTAAGACGCATTAACTTTGTGTTAAACCACAAAAGTATGGCTCGTCAATAAAAGTAGTTAAACTCTATCACCAAAACTATTCGCTGTCAAGTTGTCAAGAGCTTTTTTGTGTATAAATTGAATATCTCTTAATTTTTGGCTAGTATTAGCCAAAAATAAATAAAAAACGATTAAATAATAAAAAAACATTGACAAGTTCATCTTTTAGTCAATTTTGTTATCCACAGGATTATTTTGCCTAATCACACACTAAAACCAATCCTAGCCAATTCCTCTTTAACCACTAACCTGTCATCCCAAGGTATTTTTTGATTATCAGCTACACATAGCCACTGCTCACTGCCTTTACCGGTTATAACCACAATATCACCGCTCCCAGCTGCTTTCAAAGCCTCACTAATAGCCCGCCGCCGGTCACTAACTATAAACAAATCTTGGCCATTAACCTTACCAAAAGCTTCTGCTCCCGCCGCCACGGCAGCCATAATTTGTTCCGGGTTCTCATCATAAGGGTCTTCGTTGGTTATCCAAACTTTGGCCGCCTGCTCAGCCGCCAGCTGGCCTAACACCGGGCGTTTGGCCTTATCTCGCCCGCCACCGCAAGCTCCCAAAACAGCCAGCAGGCGGCCATAAGGTTTCAGAGTTTTATAAACCTGCTCCAAAGAATTAGCCGTATGAGCATAATCAACCACCACTCGGAAGGGCTGCCCCTGTTCGACAAATTCCATTCTCCCCGGAGTGCCCCGGTATTTCTCCAACGCTTGAATTATAACTGGGAGTGGCAGACCGAGTGCCAAACCAACACTAACTGCCGCCAAGGCGTTATAAATGTTAAACTCACCACCCACTGCCAAAGTTAAAGCCTGACCGGGCAGTCTGATTCTAGCCGAAACTAAATCAAAATTATCAACCTGAGCTCTGATAACCGAACTAACCCGTGCGTCACTAGATGAACGCAAACTGTAACCCCAGCGCCGCTTAACTTTAAAATGTAAAAAATAATCAGCCGCCGCGTCATCTAAATTTATAATTGCCGTAACGGGAAAAGTTAAATCTTTTTTGATTCTACTTAAGCTGGCCAGTCGGGCAAACAACTTGCCCTTAGCGGCGCGATAGTTAACGTATGAACCGTGAGATTCAATATGTTCCGGGGACAAATTGGTAAAAACCGCTAGGCGATAAGGTATGCCCAAATGCCGCCATTGCGCCAAACCTTCGGAAGAAGTCTCCACCACCACGTAACGGCAATTTGCCCGCACCATTTGTCTAAACAAACGCTGCAGTTTAAAACGGCTCGGCATGGTCATTTTTAAATCATTTAACTTCACCTCTTGGCCAATAGCCACCTGGGCGGTGGAAATGAGTCCGGTGTTAAGGCCAGCCGACTGTAAAATATGCCAAATCATATTAGCCGTCGTAGTTTTACCTTTGGTACCGGTAACACCAACAACCAAGAGAGAACGCGCCGGCCAACCATAAATTATGACCGCCCCAAAAGAGGCAACCCAATGATAAATACCAAGCAGCCAAGCTGGTAACAATTTTCTGATAAAAGCCTTGCTCTTCATAAGACTATGTAAGTATATAATACTTAATCCCTAAATGATAAATGGTCAAGTTACAGTAAGTTAAAAGTTTTAGCAAAAGTCTAAT